>DATHJM010000144.1:0-15701 GCA_035489775.1 Burkholderiales bacterium | reverse complement strand
CAGGTCTATTGCCGGGCTTGAGACGATCAATGGCGGGGAAATCCGCATCGGCGACCGGCAGGTCAATCATGTGGCCCCCAAGGACCGCGACATCGCGATGGTGTTCCAGAATTACGCGCTCTATCCGCACATGACGGTCGCGGCCAATATGGGCTTTTCGCTTCGCCTGCGCGGCGCCGACAAATCCGAGATCGATAGCCGCGTGCATCGCGCTGCCGAAATCCTCGGGCTGATGCCGCTGCTGGAGCGCTTCCCGCGCCAGCTTTCCGGCGGCCAGCGCCAGCGCGTCGCGATGGGACGCGCAATCGTGAGGAAGCCCGAAGTGTTTCTGTTCGACGAGCCGCTGTCCAACCTCGATGCCAAATTGCGCGTTGCGATGCGGACCGAGATCAAGGCGCTGCATCAGAGATTGAAGACCACCTCCGTCTACGTCACCCACGACCAGATCGAGGCGATGACCATGGCGGACAAGATCGTCGTCATGAACGCGGGCCGCGTCGAGCAGATCGGCTCGCCGCTGGAGCTCTACGACAACCCGGTGAACCAGTTCGTCGCCGGCTTCATCGGTTCTCCCGCGATGAATTTCGTTCCGGGCAAGGTGAACGCCGGCGGCATCTCGGTCGGCGCCGGGATCGAGCTGCCGAATCCCACTCGCAACCTCGAGCCCGGCCGCGACGTGCTGCTGGGCGTGCGGCCCGAGCATCTCGCGGTGGATCCGTCGGGCGTGCCGGTGGAGGTGGTGGTCGTCGAGCCCACCGGCGCCGACACCCAGATCTTCTGCAAGCTCGCGGGCACCGACGTCACGGCGGTGGTGCGCGAGCGCCATGCGTTTCGCCCGGGCGAGGCGGTGCGGCTCAAGCCACAATTGACCTATCTTTTCGACCCGTCGAGCGGCGCTCGACTTGCATAAGGAGGAGCCATGAGCAACAAGCGCAGGGACTTACTGAAAGCAGGGGCAGGCCTCGCCGCGAGCGCGGCGCTGCCGATGATCTGGGCGAAGGACGCGCACGCCCAGTGGAACGGCCAGCCAGAGAAAGGCGCGAAGCTGCGGGTGCTGCGCTGGAGCCGCTTCGTCCAGGGCGACATCGACCAGTACATGAAGAACGTGCAGGCGTTTACCGCCAGGTACGGCATCGAAGTGCGCGTAGACAGCGAGAGCTGGGAAGACGTGCGCCCGAAAGCGGCGGTCGCGGCCAACACCGGCGCCGGACCGGACATCATTCTCGGCACCTACGACGACGCCAACCTTTATCCCGAGAAGCTGGTGGACGTCACCGACCTGTGCAACTACCTGGGCAAAAAATACGGCGGCTGGTACCCGACGTGCGAGCTCTATCTCAAGCCCGACGGCAAGCGCTGGATCGGCGTCCCCCTCGGCGCGACCGGCAGCATGATCGTCTATCGCGAAAGCCAGGTTAAGGCGGCCGGATTCGACAGCTTCCCGAAGGACACCGACGGCTTCCTCAGGATGATGAAGGCGCTCAAGGACAAGGGCACCCCCGGCGGTTTCGCCCTCGGCCACGCCACGGGAGACGCCAATACCTGGTGCCACTGGCTGCTCTGGACCTTCGGCGGCAAGATGGTCGACGCGAAGAACAACGTGGTCCTCAACAGCCCGGAAACCCTGAGGGCCCTCGAGTACGCGAAGGAGCTCTACGGCACCTTTATCCCGGGGACGCTGTCGTGGCTCGATCCGAACAACAACAAGGTCTTCCTCGACGGGCAGATCTCGGTGACCAACAACGGCATCTCGATCTATTACGCGTCGAAGAACTCCAAGGACCCGAAGATCAACGCGCTGCAGACCGACATCAACCACGCGCGCTATCCGGCGGGGCCGGCAGGCGTCTCGAGCGCCTGCCACCTGTTCATGAACCAGATGATCTTCAGGTACACGAAGTATCCGAAGGCGGCCAAGGAATTCATCCGCTTCATGATGGAAGAAGAGCAATACGGCGCCTGGCTGCAGGCCGGAATCGGCTATACCGCGGGGCCCCTGGTCGCTTACGAGAAAAACCCGATCTGGACGGTGGACCCGAAGCACACGGCTTACCGCGACGCCTGCAAGGAGCTGCGTCCCGCGGGGTATGCCGGCAGGCTCGGCTACGCGTCCGCGGGCGCGCTCGCCGACTTCATCATCGTGGACATGGTCGCCGAAGCCGCCTCGGGCGATAAGTCGCCGAAGGAAGCCATCGAGCGTGCTACCAAACGGGCCGAGAGATACTACAAAGTTTGAAAAGCGGTTATTTCGACAACAAGAACACCCTCGGGCTGCTGTTCATGCTGCCCGCGGGTGTTCTGCTTCTGCTTTTCCTCACCTATCCGCTCGGTCTCGGCACCTGGCTCGGCTTCACCGACGCCAAAATCGGCCGTACCGGGCAGTGGATCGGAATCGAGAACTTCCAGTTCCTCATCGGCGACAGCGTGGCGCGGCTTTCGCTGTTCAACACGCTTTTCTACACGATCGTGGCGAGCGTGCTCAAGTTCGTCCTCGGGTTGTGGCTGGCGCTGATTCTCAACCGCCACCTCCCGTTCAAGTCGTTCATCCGGGCGATCGTGCTGCTGCCGTTCATCGTGCCGACGGCGCTCTCGGCAATCGCGTTCTGGTGGATCTACGATTCCCAGTTCTCGGTCGTGAGCTGGACGCTTGCGAAGATGGGCCTGATCGACCGGTACATCGATTTCCTGGGCGAGCCCTGGCTCGCGCGGCTCTCGGTGACCGCGGCGAACATCTGGCGGGGAGTCCCGTTCGTGGCGATTTCCCTGCTGGCGGGCCTGCAGACCATCCCGCCGTCCCTGTACGAGGCCTCCTCGATCGACGGCGCGACGCCCTGGCAGCAGTTCTGGAACGTCACGCTGCCGCTGCTCACCCCGATCATCGCCGTGGTGATGACCTTCTCGGTGCTCTTCACGTTCACGGATTTCCAGCTCATCTACGTGCTCACGCGCGGCGGGCCGCTCAACGCCACTCACCTGATGGCGACGCTTTCGTTCCAGCGCGGCATCCCAGGCGGCGCGCTCGGCGAAGGCGCTGCGCTCGCGATGCTGATGGTGCCGTTTCTGCTGGCGGCGATTCTTTTTTCCTACTTCGGATTGCAGCGGCGGGCATGGCAACAGGGCGGCAGCGACAAATGACGATCACGACGACAGTCAGTGATCGTCATCCCCGCGCAAGCGGGGATCCAGAGTTTTTGCACCGACTGGGCCCCCGCTTTCGCGGGGGCGACGGACTGTCATGAGCGATAAAACCGAGGCCGCGGGAATGGAGTACCTGCAATCCTTGCCGCGGCGCTGGGTGACGCTCTACATCCCGCTCGGGGCGTTCATGTTCGTGCTGCTGTTCCCGTTCTACTGGATGGTCATGACCTCGTTCAAGTCGAACGAGGAGCTGATGTCGAAGGCGGCGAACCCCTACTGGATCGTCAAGCCGACGCTCGCGCATTTCGAGAAGCTGCTGTTGCACACCGAGTACCCGCAATGGCTGTGGAACACGATCCTGGTGTCGGTGGCCGCGACCTTCATTTCGCTGTTCGCGGCGGTGCTCGCCGCCTACGCCATCGAGCGGCTGCGCTTCAGGGGCTCGCGCCAGGTCGGGCTGTCGATCTTCTTCGCCTACCTCGTCCCGCCGTCGATCCTGTTCATCCCGCTCGCGCTCATCGTGTTCAAGCTCGGGCTGTTCGACTCGGTGTGGGCCCTCATCCTCACCTATCCCACGTTCCTGATACCGTTCTGCACCTGGCTGCTCATGGGCTATTTCCGCACCATTCCGTACGAGCTCGAGGAGTGCGCCCTTATCGACGGGGCGACGCGCTGGCAGATCCTCGTGAAGATCATGCTGCCGCTGGCGGTGCCGGGACTGATCTCGGCCGGGATCTTCGCCTTCACCCTGTCGTGGAACGAGTTCATCTACGCGCTCACCTTCATCTCGTCCTCGGAGAACAAGACGGTGCCGGTCGGTGTGATCACAGAGCTCGTCGAAGGCGACGTCTACCACTGGGGCGCGCTGATGGCGGGCGCGCTGCTCGGCTCGCTGCCCGTGGCGATTCTCTATTCGTTCTTCGTCGAGTATTACGTGTCCGGCATGACTGGAGCGGTGAAAGAATGAACCAACTGGATTTCAAGGGCCGTACCGCCGTCGTCACCGGCGGCCTGCAGGGAATCGGCGCCGCGATTGCGAAGCGCCTCAAGGCCTCCGGCGCGCGGATCCGCGTCTGGGACGCGGCCGCGAAGACCGGAGCCGTCGACGTCGCGGATGCCGCGGCAGTCGAGCGCGCCACCGCAAAGGCGCTCGCGGACCTCGGCAAGATCGACGTGCTGGTCAACAACGCCGGCGTCGCGGGCCTGAACGTGCCCACCGTTGACTATCCCATCGAGGAATGGGAACGCGTGCTGAAGGTAAACCTCACCAGCCAGTTCCTGTGCTGCCGCGCGGTCGCCCCGCACATGGTGAAGCGCAAATACGGGCGCATCGTCAACATCGCATCGATCGCGGGCAAGGAAGGCAACCCGAACGCGGTCGCCTACAGCGCGTCCAAGGCCGGCGTCATCGCGCTCACCAAGTCCCTCGGCAAGGAATTGGCGCGGACCGGCGTTCTCGTCAACTGCGTGGCGCCCGCCGCCGCGAAGACCGCGATTTTCGACCAGATGACCCAGGAGCACATCAACTATATGCTCTCCAGGATCCCGATGAACCGCTTCGTGAACGTGGACGAAATCGCGTCACTCGTGTGCTGGCTCGCCTCCGAGGACTGCTCGTTCTCCACCGGCGCGGTATTCGACATCTCCGGGGGAAGGGCGACTTACTGACATGGCAAAGAAAAAACCCGCATTGCGCTCGGTGCGGTGGTTCGGTCGCAACGACATCTACGGCTTCATCTACCGCGGCTGGGTGAAGAACCGCGGCGTGCCCCAGGACCAGTTCGACGGCCGCCCGGTGATCGGAATCTGCAACACCTGGTCGGAGCTCACGCCCTGCAACACGCATTTCCGCACCCTCGCCGAGCACGTCCGCAACGGCGTCCTCGAAGCGGGCGGGTTCCCTATGGAATTCCCGGTGATGTCGCTCGGGGAAACCTTGCTGCGCCCGACCTCGATGCTCTACCGCAACCTCGCCAGCATGGACGTCGAGGAGTCGATCCGCGGCAATCCGCTCGACGGCGTGGTGTTGCTCATGGGCTGCGACAAGACGACGCCGGCGCTCCTGATGGGCGCAGCGAGCGTCGATATCCCCGCGATCGGCGTGTCCGGCGGCCCGATGCTCTCGGGCAAGTACCGCGGCACCGACATCGGCTCGGGCACGAACACCTGGTCGATGTCGGAAGACCTGCGCGCCGGAAAAATCACCCTCGAGGAATTTCACGAGGCCGAATCCTGCATGAACCGCTCGCACGGCCATTGCATGACCATGGGGACCGCTTCCACCATGGCCTCCATGGTGGAAGCGCTCGGCGTGGGCATGCCGGGCAACGCCGCCATCCCGGCGGTCGACGCGCGCAGGAACGTGCTCGCGCGCACGGCGGGCCGGCGAATCGTGGAGCTCGTGAGGGAAAAGCTGACGCTCTCGAAAATCCTCACGCGAAAGGCCTTCGAGAACGCGATACGGGTGAATGCCGCGATCGGCGGGTCGACCAACGCCGTGATCCACCTCATCGCGATCGCGCGGCGCATCGGCGTCGACCTGGAGCTCGACGACTTCGACCGCATCGGCCGCGGCGTGCACTGCCTGGTGAACCTGATGCCCTCGGGCAAGCACCTGATGGAGGATTTCTATTACGCGGGAGGGCTGCCCGCGGTGATCCGCGAGCTCGGCGCGAACAGGCTCCTGCACAAGGACGCGCTGACCGTAAACGGCAAGAGCATCTGGGAGAACAACAAGAGCGCCCCGTGCTGGAACCGCGACGTGATCTTCCAGCTCAGGAAGCCCTTCAAGAAGAACTCCGGAATCGCGGTGCTGCGCGGCAACCTCTGCCCCGACGGCGCGATCATCAAGCCTTCGGCGGCAACGCCCAAGCTTATGAAGCACCGCGGCCGGGCCGTGGTGTTCGAGAGCATAGAGGACTTCCACAGGCGCATCGACGATCCGAAGCTGGCCATCGACAAGAGCTGCGTGATGGTGCTGAAGAACTGCGGGCCGAAGGGCTACCCGGGCATGGCCGAAGTGGGCAACATGCCGCTGCCGCCGAAATTGCTGAAGCGCGGCATCACCGACATGGTTCGCGTCTCGGATGCGCGCATGAGCGGCACCGCCTACGGAACGGTGGTGCTGCATGTCGCGCCCGAGGCCGCGGCGGGCGGCGCGCTCGCGCTGGTCGAGAACGGCGACATCATCGAGCTCGACGTCGCGAAGCGCCGCCTGGAGCTGCTCGTTCCGGAGGAGCAGCTCGCGCAAAGACGCAGAAAGTGGAAAGAGCCCGAGCCGCCGCTGCCACGCGGCTATTGGCGGCTGTATTTCGATCACGTGCTGCAGGCGAACGAGGGCGCAGACCTCGACTTCCTCGCCGGCAAGAGCGGCGACTTCGTGCCGCGCGACAACCACTAGCGCCGTTCCAACTGTCCCGAGCCAAGATTCCGGTAACTCACCGGAAGCCAGTGCCGATGGCTGCTTCCGACCCGAAGCGGACATTCGAGGTGACTGTCACGGCCTCCGCTGATCAAAGCCGTCGAACGCTACGTCTCGAATCTCCGCTTGTCCGGTGGCTATTCCTGAAGCGTCCAGGGCTTTGTCCCCTAGCTTTCTTAAATGCGGGACAGGGATCCAGAAACCCCCAGTGAGGGGTTCAAACCCGATCACCGACGCCACCGTAAGGAGGCGAAGGGCCGGATCCCACAATGGTCCGCACGGACTAACTCGTTGCACGTTGGTTTATTGCGGTAGGGCTACGCTGTCCATACGGCGAAACGGGCCGAAACGGAGGGATCGGAGGAGGGCCAATCCCGAACAACACAACGCGTTGGGGAGCGCTGAAATGCTATGCGCGATTATTGTTGAGCCGGGTTATCTGAAGGTAGATCTGTTCAACCAGCAAACGGCTGCGCAAACGCGAGACGCTCTTGGCACCATCGCGGCTGAGGCGCGCAAGCGCAAGTCATCGCAGATCGCTCACGGACTACGATTACTTTTCTGATGAGAGCCAACGGACGACGTCTGGGTTTTCTGCTGACCGCTGCCACGTTGCTGGCTGGTCTCTCAATTCGGCCGGTTGAAGCTCAGGATCTCTCGGTGGTCGGCCAGTGGTCCTCGCCGCAGGCCTGGCCGGTGACCGCAGTGCACAACCACATGCTTCCCACGGGGAAGGTCTTGTTCTGGGGCTACTCCGATGAGGCCTGGCTGTGGGATCCAGCGACAGCCGGTCTCACGCCCGCGGCGCGGGCGGGGTACAACACTTTCTGCTCAGGTCACTCTTTTCTCCCGGACGGGCGGTTGTTGGTGACCGGAGGCCACATCAGCAACGACGTCGGCTTGTCGAACGCGGCGACCTATGACGCCGCGAGCGATTCCTGGGTTCGTCTTCCCAACATGAATGCGGGGCGCTGGTACCCGACGAACACGACGCTGGCAAATGGAGACGTCCTCGTCGTTTCGGGCGATGTCGACACAGTTCAGGGAGTGAACCGGCTGCCACAGATATGGCAAGGCGCCACCGGTGCATGGCGGGATCTCACCGGTGCCCAGCTGGCCCTGCCGCTCTACCCGTTCATGCACCTCGCTCCCAACGGTCGGGTGTTTGCTTCCGGTCCCTCCCAGGTCTCGTGGTATCTCGACACAACGGGCAGCGGCTCCTGGAGCGCCGTGGCGAACTCCATTTACGGATTCCGCCCCTACGGTTCTTCCGTGCTGTACGACGACGGCAAGGTGTTCATCGTCGGCGGCAGCGACCCCCCGACCAATACCGCGGAAGTCATCGACTTGAACGCAAGCACGCCGGCCTGGCGCTCTGTGAGCCCGATGACCTACAAGCGCCGTCAGATCAACGCCACGCTATTGCCGGACGGGACGGTCCTCGTGACCGGCGGAAGCAGCTCGCCAGGCTTCAATGAACCGGCGGGGGCCGTGTACGCCGGCGAGCTGTGGGATCCTGTTGCCGAGACCTGGACCACGGTGGCGAGCTTTACGCAGTACCGTGGATATCATTCCTTCACACTGTTGTTGCCCGACGGGCGTGTCCTTTCCGGAGGCGGCGACGCCAGCATGAGCGCGGAAGTCTATTCGCCGGGATATCTCTTCAAGGGCGCCCGTCCGGTCATCACGTCGGCGCCGAGCACCGTCACCTACGGCCAGCCATTTTTCGTCGCGACGGCGGACGCCGCGCAAATCAGCCGCGTGAATCTCCTGAGGCTTTCGTCGGTGACGCACGCCTTCAACATGGAGCAGCGGATCAATCGCCTCGCATTCTCGGCCGCCGCTGGCGGCCTGAATGTCGCGGGACCGACGAACTCGAACCTCTCGCCGCCGGGCCACTACATGCTGTTCATTCTCAACGGCAGCGGCGTGCCGTCGGTGGCAAAGATCGTGCGCGTGGATGCCGCCGCCCCGCCCGCGGCACCGTCGAGCCTGACAGCGACCGCGAAGTCGGCTACGCGGATCGATCTGACTTGGACCGACAACGCGGCGACGGAAGACGGATTCCGAATCGAGCGATGCACGGGCGTCGTGAACGTCACGTGCGCCGATGCCGATTTCGCCCAGATCGCGCAGACAGGTCCCAACACGACCACCTACAGCGACACGGGCCTCAGCGCCGCCACGGCATACAGCTATCGCGTGCGGGCATTCAATGGTGCAGGCAATTCCGCATACTCGAATGCCGCAACCGCCATAACGCCGGTCCCGCTGCTGTGATGGCGACTATGACAGCGACGATCTTTGGCCGATGGGGCGTGGGCGCCGTCTCGATCGCGATGTTGCTGGTTCCAGCCGGCGGATTCGCGCAAGATGCCGTCTACGCGCTTACGGATCTCGGCACGCTCGGGGGCAAGCGAAGCGTGGCGCTCGGCATCAACCGCGCCGGTCACGTGGTTGGTTCCGCGGAAACGGCCGACGGACGGACCCACGCCTTCGTCTATCTGACGAGTGCGCTCATCGATCTCGGCACTCTCGGAGGCGACGAGAGCCACGCGTACCGCATCAGCGACGGAGGTCTCATCGTCGGACGCGCCAACACGACGGACGGCGAGTTCCGGGCGTTTGTCACCTCGGCAAGCGGCGAGCCGCTCGATCTCAGCGAGCTGGACGCACGCCTCAAAGGCATTTTCAGCACGGCCGTCGATATCAACAGCGCAGGCTATGTCGTTGGGTACCGTCAAACCCATGGCGACCACATGGCGGCGCGGCGGCGCGCGTTCATCTACCGGAATTTTCAGCTCGTCGACTTCGGCGCTTTCGGCGGCGAGGATGGGGTTGTCGCGGCTATCAATGAGGCAGGCCAGATGGTGGGATACTTCGGCACCGAACCGCACGCCGACTACGCCGACCACCGTGGGTTCCTGCTGGACGAAACCGGGTTGACCGATCTCGGCGCGCTTGGCGGCAAAATGACGACGCCCACCGATCTCAACGACGCGAGGCAGGTCGTCGGGTACGCGCAGGTCAGCAGCGGCGAGAATCACGCGTTCCTCTACCAGGCCGGAAGATTGACAGACCTCGGCACACTGCCGGGCGGGACCCAGAGTTACGCGTATGCGATCAACAACCTGGGTCAAGCCGTCGGGGCATCTGATTCGTCAGCCGGTGCGCAGCGCGCGGTGCTCTTCGAGCGCGGTGTGCCGAGGGATCTCAACGGTTTGATTCCTGCCGGTGCGCGTTGGCTCCTCACCGAAGCCCGGGACATCAACGACTCTGGTCAAATCGTTGGCACCGGCGTCTTCGACGGACAAGTGCGCGCCTTTTTGCTGACTCCGACTGGAGCAGGGACGCTCCTGCCGGTCCGTACGGGATTCGAGACCATTCCTTAGTGCGCCCGCCGATCACCATTTCATCTTGCAGTCCTGCGAGTACGCATCCTTGTGCTTCTCGAAGGCCTTCTGCAGGATGCGCATCTCCGCGCCGTCCGGCCCCGAGCTCTTCACCGCCTGCAGCAGGTAGAAGTCCTGGATCGGATGGTACCCCTCAGCGGGGGCGATCGCTAGAACCGGTACAGCTCGTCGGGATTGTCCACGAGGATCCTGCGGCGAACGGCCTCGTCGGGCGCCCACTCGAGCAAGAGGTCGAGCAGGTTGGCGTCGTCCGGAAATGCGTCCTTGGACGCCGTGGGGTGCGGCCAGTTGCTCGCCCAGAGCATGCGCTCCGGCGCCGCCTTGGCCAGCGCCTTCGCGAGAAGGCCGACGTCCTCGTATCGCGGCGGTCCGCTCTTCGATACCTCGTACGCGGCCGAAAGCTTCACCCAGCAGCGACCGGTGTCGACCAGCCTGAGCAGCGACTTGAACGAGGGATGCCCCGGCGGCACGGGCTCGAGGAACTTGCCGATGTGGTCGATGATGAAGCGCCCGGGGAGGCGCAGGATCTGCGCTTCGCGCTCGGGGAGCGTGCGGCCGTCGAGCTGCACCACCGCGTGCCAGCCGAAGGCATGCACGCGCGCGGCAAGCCCGTCCATCACGTCCCAGCCGAGCGCGCCTCCGGGGAGCGTCATGAAGCGGATCCCGCGGATGCCGCCGCGGGTGAGCGCCTCGAGCTGCGCATCCGTGACCGAGGGCTTCACCACGCCCACGCCCTTCGCGTTCGCCCCGAGCTGCGCGATCGCATCGAGCGTGCAGCGGTTGTCGTCCTGGTAGGCGTTCGGCTGCACGATCACCACCCGCGACACGCCGAGCCGCGCCTGCATGCGGCGGTACGCATCGACCCGAAAATCACCCGGCGGTTTGGGTCCGCCCGGCGCCTGCGGAAAGCGCGAATCGTAGATATGGTTGTGCGTGTCGCATGAGTTCGGCGGCGCCTTGAGGCGCGGGCGTGTTTCGACGCTCATTTGCGTTTCCCTTTCTTCTTCGCGGGGCGGGCGCGTGCCGCCGGGCCTTGCGCCTTCACCGGCGCACGCGTGGGATCGCCTCCCTCTTCGGCCAGGACGAAGGTTCCGCCCTGGTAGAGCTCGGTGCGCGGGTCCGCGCCGGGTTTCTCGTTCCTGAGGATCTCCTCGGCGTAGGATTCGCTGTCGTCCTGCGGACGGTAGCCGAGCCGTTCGGCGTTCGAGTTGTCGTACCAGCGGCGCTTGTTGCCGGAGATTCCGTACACGATCTCGAAGCGGATTCCCGGGCGATCGATCGCGATCGACACGAGCTGCGCGAGATCGCGCGGCGAGAGCCAGATCGAGAGCCGCCTCTTGTCCATCGGCCGCGGATTGACGTTGCCGATGCGCATGCAGACCACTTCCATTCCGTACTTGTCGGCGTAGAGGCTGCCGAGCGCCTCGCCGAACGCCTTCGACACGCCGTAGCGGCTGTCGGGCTTCGGGGCGGCGCGGTGACCGATGGTTTCGTCGCGGCGGTAGAAGCCGACGGCGTGATTGCTGGTCGCGAACACGATGCGTCGCGCGCCGTTCCGGCGCGCGGCCTCGAACGCGTTGTAGGTGCCGATGATGTTGGCGCGCAGGATCACCTCCCACGCGCCTTCGACGGAGAAGCCGCCCAGGTGCACGACCGCGTCGACGCCTTTGGTCGCGCGCAGCATGTCCTGCAGGTTCGCGCAGTCGCCCCGGATGAATTCCTCGCCCCCGGCGAGATTCCTGATCGGGCGGATGTCGGACAGGCGCAGGGCGTAGCGCCCGGCGAGCTCGCGGCGCAGATGGCTGCCGACGTCGCCGGCGGCGCCCGTGATGAGGATCTTCTTCATGCTTCCTCCCCTCCCGAATGTTGGGATGTATGATGACATATAAGCCGACGCCGTTCGCCGGCTGCGCCATCAGGGAGGAAACCATGTCCGTCACTCGCAAGCTGTCCGTTCTCGCGGCACTCGGGCTCGCCCTCGCCGCGCCGTCCGCGGCGTTTTCGCAGCAGAAGCTCAAGTTCGCGCACGTGTACGAAACCAGCGAGCCGTACCATACGGCCGCGCTGTGGGCGGCGGGCGAGATCGCGAAGCGCACCGGCAACCGCTACACCGTCGACGTGTTCCCGGCGTCGTCGCTGGGCAACGAGACGCAGATCAACCAGAGCCTGACGCTCGCAACCGTTGACATGATCTACACCGGGCAGCTTTTCGCGGGGCGCAGCCACGGGCCGATCTCGATCGGCGGCGCGCCTTTCATGTTCCGCGACTTCGATCACTGGAAGAAGTACGCCGAGTCGCCCCTCTTCCGTGCGCTCTCGGCGGGCTACCAGAAGGCCTCGGGTGGCAACACGGTCGTGGCGATCACCTACTACGGCAACCGCCAGACCACCGCCAACAAGGCGCTGAACCGCCCCGAGGACATGAAGGGTCTGAAAATACGCGTTCCGGACGCGCCGCTCTACACGCTCTTTCCCCGCGCGGTCGGAGCCAACCCGACGCCGATCGCCTTTGCCGAGGTCTACCTCGCGCTGCAGAACGGCACGGTGGAGGCGCAGGAGAATCCGCTGCCCACGATCGACGCGAAGAAGTTCTACGAGGTGCAGTCGCACATCAATCTCACCGCGCACATCACCGACGCGCTGCTCACCATCATCGGCGGGCCGCTGTGGAGCAAGCTGTCGGAGTCCGACCGGAAGGTCTTCGAGGCCGTCTACAAGGAAGCGGCGGTACGCGCGACCGGCGAGATCATCGACATCGAGGCCCGCCTCGCCGGAGAGTTCGCCAAGCGCGGCAAGACCGTGGTGAAGGTCGATCGCCGCCCGTTCATGGAAGCCGTGCAGAAGTACTACCAGACCGGAAAACTCCCGGACGGAAACGCCCTGCCCTGGCCGCGCGAGACCTACGACCAGCTGCAGGCGATCCGGTAATTCCTGTCGTTCCCGCGGAAGCGGGAACCCAGAGTCTCTGGATGCCCGCTTGCGCGGGCATGACGTAAAGATGAGCGCAGCTTCCGAGAAAGAATCCGGCGCCGAAGACCACGTCCTCGGCGCCGACGGCCGATTCCACGTCACCGACGAGGAAGTCCGGCTCTCGATCTACGGCTGGGAGGACTGGATCGTGCTCGCCGTGTTCTGGGCGCTCGCGTTCGTGGTCTTCTACCAGGTCTTCACCCGCTACGTGCTCAACGACGCGGCCGGCTGGACCGAGGAGATAGCGCGCTACCTCCTGGTCGCGGTCACCTTTCTCGGCGGCGCGATGGCGGTGCGGCGCAACACGCATATCCAGGTGGACTTCGTCTATCGCTTCCTCCCGCGCTCGGGCGGCCGCGCGCTCTCCCTCTTCGTCGACGTCGTGCGCGCCGCATTTTTCGGCTACGCGACGTGGCTCACCTGGCTCCTCATGGACAAGATCGGCTCGCAGAGAATGGCGATCGTCGAGCTTCCGATCGGCCTCGTGTTCGGCGCCATGCTCCTCGGCTTCGCGCTCATGTTCGGCCGCGCGCTGCAGGTGGGCTGGAAGCACTGGCGCCAGGGATACAGCGTGCTGGAGCGCCCGGACGTGATCGAGGAAGGCAAGACATGACCGCGGTGCTGCTGCTGGGGTTCGTGCTCCTGATGCTCGCCGGATTGCCGGTTGCGCTCGCCATGGTGGTGTCCGCGCTCGCCTACGTGATGCTCTCGGGAACGGTTCCCGATTTCGTGGTCATCCACCGCATGTACGGCGGCGTGGATTCCTTTCCGCTGCTCGCGGTGCCGTTCTTCATCTTGGCCGGCAACCTGATGAACTCGGCCGGAATCACCAACCGCATCTATAACTTCGCGCTGGCCCTCGTGGGATGGCTGAAGGGCGGGCTCGGACACGTGAACATCGTCGGCTCGATGATTTTCGCCGGCATGTCGGGAACGGCGATCGCCGACGCCGCGGGCCTGGGGACGATCGAGATCAAGGCGATGAAGGACCACGGCTACCCGATCGATTTCTCGGTCGGCGTGACCGCCGCCTCGGCGACGCTCGGGCCCATCATTCCGCCTTCGCTGCCCTTCGTCATCTACGGCATGATGGCCGGCGTTTCCATAGGACAGCTCTTTCTCGCGGGCGTGATCCCGGGGATCGTCATGGGCCTGTTCATGATGGCGACCGTGACCTGGTACGCGTACCGGCGCAACTACGGGCGCGACACGACGTTTTCCTGGTCCGCGCTAGTCAGCACCTTTGCCGATGCCTTCCTCGCGCTGATGACTCCGGTGATTCTGCTGGGCGGCATGACCTTCGGCGTGTTCACGCCGACCGAAGGCGCGATCATCGCATCGGCCTACGCCCTGGCCCTGGGCCTCGTCTGGTACCGCACCCTCGACCTGAAGATGCTCGTGAAAATCTCGATGGACACGATCGAGACGACCGCCACGGTGCTGCTCATCGTCGCGGCTGCGTCGATTTTCGGGTGGCTGCTGACGGTCACGCGCGTGACCGATGCGGTCGCCGCGTGGGTCCTCGCTTTCACCCACACGCCGTGGGTGTTCCTGCTGCTCGCGAACATCCTGATGCTCTTCATCGGATGTTTCCTCGAGCCGGTCGCGGCGATCACGCTGCTCGTGCCCATCCTCGTGCCGATCTGCAAGACCCTCGGCATCGATCTCGTTCATTTCGGCCTGGTGATGGTGCTCAATCTGATGATCGGCCTCCTGCACCCGCCGCTCGGCACGGTGCTGTTCGTCCTGTCGCGCACTGCCAGGCTGTCGGTGGAACGCACGACCATGGCCATCCTGCCCTGGCTCGTGCCGCTTCTTGCCGCGCTCATCGTGTGCACTTACGTTCCCGAGATCGTGCTGTGGCTGCCGCGGCAATTTTTCTAGGATTGCGTCCAACATGAAAATCGTCATCACCGGAGGCGGGGGCTTCATCGGCTTCAAGCTCGCCAAGGCGCTGCTCGCGCGCGGCACGCTCGCCGGGGAGAAGATCGCGCGTCTCACGCTCGTCGATCAGGCCTTTCCCGCCGGTCTTCCCACGGACCCGCGCCTGGAAACGCTCGCCGGCGACATTTCCGACCCGAAGTTTGCTGCGCGCGCGATCGCGCCCGACACGGCCTCGGTGTTCCACCTCGCCGCCGTGGTCTCGGGCGCCGCGGAAGCCGACTTCGACCTTGGCATGCGCGTAAACCTCCAAGGCATGCGCAACGTGCTCGATCAGGCGCGACGCATTTTCGACGCGGCCGCGCGACCGCCGCGTTTGGTGTTCGCGAGCTCGGTCGCCGCTTTTGGCGGCGAGCTTCCCGAGGTTCTCGACGACTCGACCACTCCCGCGCCGCAGACTTCCTACGGCTCGCAGAAGGTGATCAGCGAGTATCTCGTGAGCGACTTCTCGCGCAAGGGCTACGTCGACGGCAGGTCGCTCCGCCTTCCGACCATCGTGGTGCGCCCGGGCAAGGCGAATGCGGCGGCCTCGTCTTTTGCGAGCGCCATCATCCGCGAGCCGCTCGCCGGCATTGCCTACGAATGCCCGCTCCCGCCCGAGACCGGCGTGTGGCTGCTCTCGCCGCGGCGCGTGGTCGAGGCCTTTGTGCACGCGCATGATCTTGCGGCGGAGAAGTGGGGCCCGAACCGCGTGGTCAACCTGCCCGGCATTACCGTGAGCGTCGCCGAAATGATCGCGGCGATGGGGAAGATCGCGGGGTCCCACGTCGTCAAGCGCGTGTCGTGGAAGCTCGACGCGCGCATCGATGCGATCGTGA
>DATHJM010000143.1:0-2146 GCA_035489775.1 Burkholderiales bacterium | reverse complement strand
CATCAACGGCGCGTTCTACGCGATGCTGTCGCTCGGCCTCGCCGTCATCTTCGGCCTGCTCAACATCATCAATTTCACCCATGGCGCCCAGTACATGATGGGGGCGTTCTGCGCCTACTTCCTGTTCACCAGGCTCGGCATCGGTTACTGGTGGGCGCTCGCGATCGCGCCCCTCGCCGTGGGGATCATCGGTATGGTCATCGAGAGGCTGATGCTCGCGAGGCTCTACAAGCTCGATCACTTATACGGGTTGCTCCTCACGTTCGGTTTGGCGCTTATCATCCAGGGGCTGTTCCGCAACCAGTACGGCACTTCGGGAATTCCCTACGCGATGCCGCAGGAGCTTTCCGGCGGGCGCAACCTGGGTTTCATGTTCCTGCCGAACTACCGGGCCTGGGTCATCCTCACATCGATCGTGATGTGCCTCGCGACGTGGTTCGTGATCGAGAAGACCCGACTCGGCTCGTACCTGCGCGCGGCGACGGAGAACCCCGCGTTGGTGCAGGCCTTCGGCATCAACGTGCCGAGGATGATCACGCTCACCTACGGTTTCGGCGTCGCGCTCGCCGCGTTCGCGGGCGTGATGGCGGCGCCGATCTACCAGGTCAATCCGCTCATGGGGGCGGACCTCATCATCGTCGTGTTCGCGGTGGTGGTGATCGGAGGCATGGGCTCGATCATGGGCTCGATCGTGACCGGCTTTGCGCTCGGGATGATCGAAGGCCTGACCAAGGTGTTCTATCCCGAGGCGTCGAACACGGTGATCTTCATCATCATGGCGGTCGTGCTGATGATCAAGCCGGCGGGCCTCTTCGGCGCGCAGAAATGAGAGCGCACTAGCTCATGGCCGCGGTTCCCGAGGAGCGGGCGGCCGGCACGGCCCGGGACGCAGCCGGGCTTGCGCATCAGCGCATCGCCACCGCCGTGATGATCGCGTTCTTCGCGCTTGCGCCGCTGGTCGCGTATCCCGTGTTCCTCATGAAGGTGATGTGCTTCGCGCTGTTCGCCTGCGCCTTCAACCTCCTGATCGGCTACGGGGGCCTGCTGTCTTTCGGGCACGCGATGTTTCTCGGCACCGCCGGCTATGCCTCGGCGCACGCGGCCAAGGCATGGGGCTTCGCGCCCGAGTTCGCGATCCTGTTCGGCACGGCATGTTCCGCGTTCCTCGGCCTCGTCACCGGGCTGCTCGCGATCCGGCGGCAGGGCATCTACTTCGCGATGATCACGCTCGCGCTCGCGCAGATGGTGTATTTCTTCTATTTGCAGGCGCCGTTTACCGGCGGCGAGGACGGCATCCAGGCCGTGCCGCGCGGCATGCTCTTCGGCGTGCTCGATCTCAACAACGTGTGGGCGATGTACTCGCTGGTGTTCGCGGTGTTCGTCGGCGGATTTCTTCTTATCCACCGCGCGGTACATTCACCCTTCGGGCAGGTGTTGAAGGCGATCCGCGAAAACGAGGCGAGGGCGCTCTCGCTCGGCTACGACGTCAATCGCTACAAGCTGCTCGCTTACGTGCTCTCAGCGACGCTCGCGGGACTCGCCGGGGCGACCAAGGTGCTGGTGTTCGAGCTCGCTTCGCTCACCGACGTGCACTGGACCATGTCGGGCGAGGTGGTGCTGATGGTGCTGCTGGGGGGGCTCGGTACCGTGTTCGGGCCGGTGGTCGGCGCCCTGATCATCATCTCGATGGAGAACTACCTCGCTCAGATGGGTTCCTGGGTGACGGTCGTTCAAGGCGTCATCTTCGTGATCTGCGTGCTCACCTTCCGCCGCGGCGTGATCGGGGAGCTGGGCAGATTGATCGGGAAGCCGCTGTAAGAATCACAACCCGCGTCGAGCTTCTCTCGACGCGGGTTTTCCAGCCGGCGGGTTAAAGCGAACGCAGGAAGTTGAGCAGATCCTGCTTGTCGCTTTCGCGGAGGTTGTTGAACCTCCAGATCACGCCATTCGCTTCGGAGCCGCTGCTCGAATGCTGCTGAATTGCGCGCAGCAAGTCCGCGGTGCGTCCGTCATGCAGGAAGAAGATCCGCTGCCCCAGACCCCAGAGCGGGGCGGTGCGGAACTCTCTCGGACCGGCCTCGCCTTGGCTGATGCCGTCTGCCAAGCCTACGCCCATGTCGTGGACGAGCAGGTCGGAGAACAGGTT
>DATHJM010000142.1:0-3723 GCA_035489775.1 Burkholderiales bacterium | reverse complement strand
TTTTTCCTCCTGCGCCGGCAGATGATACGGCCCTTCCGCAAGCCGCTCATCATCTTCACGCCCAAGAGCCTGCTGCGCCACAAGGAATCGGTGTCGCCGCTCGCCGAATTCGCCGAGAGCAAGTTCAAGCCGGTCAACGCGGAATGGGAGGCAGACATCAAGCCGGAGAACGTCAAGCGCGTGATCGTGTGCAGCGGCAAGGTGTTTTTCGATCTGCGCGAGGGACGCAAGGCGCGCTCGATCAAGGACGCGGCCATCGTGCGCATCGCCCAGCTTTATCCCTTCCCTCACGACGAATTCCAGGAGCAGATCACTCTTTACCGGAACGCGGGAGAGGTGCTCTGGTGCCAGGAGGAGCCGGCGAATCAGGGGGCGTGGTACTGGATCCAGCGCCACCTCCTGCGCCACATGCGCGAGGACCAGATCCTCGCCCACGCGATGCGTCCGTCCTCGGCCTCGCCCGCGGTGGGCTATGCTTCCCTGCACAACGAGCAGCAGAAGGAACTGGTCGACGCGGCGTTCAGGCCGGTGACGGACAATCTGGTTCGCCCGGTCCAGGGCACCGGCAGGACTGCGCGAAGCTAGGATCGGGAAGGAAGAGCATGCTCATCGAAATCAAGGTGCCGCAGCTTTCGGAATCGGTTTCGGAAGCCACCTTGCTGGCGTGGCACAAGAAGGTCGGCGAAGCGGTCAAGCGCGACGAGAACCTGATCGACATCGAGACCGACAAAGTGGTCCTTGAGCTTCCCGCTCCCGCGGACGGTGTGCTCACGAAAATCATCAAGAGCGACGGCGGCACGGTCAAGGCCGGCGAAGTCATCGCGACCATAGACACCGAAGGGAAGGCGAGCGCGGCCGCTCCGGCTTCGGCGCAGGCGAAAACGGCCCCGGCGCCGGTTCCGGCGGCGAAACCGCCGGCGGGCGCAGCACCCGCCATGCCGTCGGCGAGAAAGCTGGCCGAAGAGAAGGGCGTCGACACCGTGGCGATTGCCGGCAGCGGCCGCGGCGGGCGCGTCACCAAGGCGGATGTCCTCGCGCAAGCCCCGGGGACGCCCGCCCCAGCGGAACCGGCGACCCAGCCGGCTGCGAAGCCCCCACTTTCCCAGCCGCCCGCTCCGGTAAGCGTCGAGCAGATTCTCGGCAACCGCCCCGAGCAACGCGTTCCGATGAGCCGCCTGCGGGCGCGTATCGCCGAGCGCCTGGTGCAGTCGCAATCGACTGCGGCCATCCTCACCACGTTCAACGAAGTCAACATGCAGCCGGTGATGGAGCTTAGGAAGAAGTACCAGGAGCGTTTCGAAAAAGAGCACGGCGTGCGCCTGGGTTTCATGTCCTTCTTCGTCAAGGCGGCAGTGCACGCGCTCAGGAAATACCCGATCGTCAACGCCTCGGTCGACGGCAACGACATCGTCTACCACGGCTACTTCGACATCGGCGTCGCCGTGGGCAGCCCGCGCGGGCTGGTCGTGCCGATTCTGCGCGACGCGGATCAGATGACCTTCGCGGAACTCGAGAAGAAAATCGCCGACTTCGGCAAGCGCGCGCAGGACGGCAAGCTCACGATCGAAGAGCTGACCGGCGGAACGTTCTCGATCTCGAACGGCGGGGTATTCGGCTCGATGCTCTCCACCCCCATCATCAACCCGCCGCAATCGGCGATCCTGGGCGTGCACGCCACGCGCGAGCGGCCGGTGGCCGAGAACGGCCAGGTCGTGATCCGGCCGATCAACTACCTTGCGCTCTCCTACGATCACCGCATCGTCGACGGCCGCGAAGCCGTGCTGTCGCTGGTGGCGATGAAGGAAGCGCTGGAAGACCCGGCGCGATTGCTGCTGGATCTGTAAGTGGATCTCCAAGGCGTGAATGCCCCAATCCTTTGACGTCGTCGTGATCGGCGGTGGGCCGGGAGGATACGTCGCCGCGATCCGTGCCGCGCAGCTCGGCCTCGCGACCGCCTGCGTGGACGAATGGCAGGGCGCCGACGGCAAGCCCGCGCTGGGTGGGGCGTGCACCAACGTCGGCTGCATCCCATCCAAGGCCTTGCTGCAATCCTCGGAAAATTTCGAGCAGGCCGGGCATCACTTCGCCGATCACGGCGTGCGTGTCAAAGGCCTCGAGCTCGACCTCGTCCAGATGCTCAAGCGCAAGGACAAGGTGGTGAAGGCGAACAACGACGGCATCGTCTTCCTCTTCAAGAAGAACAAGATCGCGTTCTTCCATGGCCGCGGCAGCTTCATGAAGGCCGGTGGCGACGGCTGCGAAATCGCGGTCAAAGGCGCGCAGAACGAAACGCTCACCGCGAAAAACGTAATCGTGGCGACGGGATCGAACCCGCGCGCACTACCGGGAGCGGACTTCGACGAAAAACTGATTCTCAGCAACGACGGTGCGCTTTCCCTGACGGAGGTGCCCAAGCGCCTCGGCGTCATCGGCGCAGGCGTCATCGGCCTGGAGATGGGGAGCGTATGGCGGCGGCTCGGCTCGGAGGTGACGATTCTCGAGGCGCTCCCTGCATTTCTCGGCGCAGCGGACGAGCAGATCGCCAGGGAGGCGTGGAAGATCTTCACCAAGCAGGGGCTCGCAATCCAGCTTGGGGTGAAGATTTCAAAGATCTCTAAGAGTGGTAAAAATATTAGTATTCAATATGGTACATCAGATATCTCATCTAAAATCTTGGAATGTGACCGGGTGATCGTTTCGATTGGACGGAGCCCGAATACCGAAGGGCTGAACGCCGCGGGCGTGGGGCTCAAGCTCGACGAACGCGGCTTTATCGCGGTGGATGAGATTTGCCGGACGAATCTTCCCAACGTTTGGGCGGTCGGCGACGTGGTGCGCGGACCGATGCTCGCGCACAAGGCCGAGGAAGAGGGCGTGGCGGTGGCTGAGCGCATCGTCGGCCAGCACCCCCACGTGGATTTCAACACGGTTCCCTGGGTGATCTACACCTCCCCGGAAATCGCCTGGGTTGGCAAGACCGAGCAGCAGTTGAAAGCCGAAGGGATCGAATACCGCGCCGGGACTTTCCCGTTCTCCGCCAACGCGCGGGCGCGAGCGCTGGGCGACACGGGCGGAATGGTGAAGTTCCTTGCCGACGCGAAAACCGACGCCATACTCGGCGTGCACATCATCGGCCCCTTCGCCTCCGAGCTTATCGCCGAAGCCGTCGTTGCGATGGAGTTCCGCGCCACGAGCGAGGATATCGGCATGATCTGCCATGCGCATCCCTCGCTCTCGGAAGCGATGAAGGACGCGGCGCTGGCGGTCGACAAGCGCGCCCTCAACATCTGATGAACGACAGCCCGCCGGAGGCCGCCGGAAAATTGCAGGATTCCGGCGAGATGCTCTCGGTCGTCGATCTTTACCACAGGGCGCTGGAACGCCGCGGATTCAAGAGCGATTCCTCCCAGCTGCGCGCGGTCGAGCGCCTGCAGCAGCTCTACGAGGAGTGGACCGCCTACAAGGCGCGCCGCAGCACGGCGCTGAGGCGGCTGGTGGTGCGGCCGGCGCTCCCGCGCGGCGTATACCTGTGGGGGGGCGTGGGTCGCGGCAAGAGCTTCCTGATGGACAGCTTCTACCTGTGCCTGCCGCTGGTGAGAAAGCGCCGCGTGCACTTCCACCACTTCATGCGCGACGTGCACCGGGAGCTCGAGGAGCTGAAAGGCCGGGAAGATCCGCTCGGCGCGCTTGCCGAGAGAATCGCCAAGCGCTACCGCCTCATCT
>DATHJM010000141.1:0-12201 GCA_035489775.1 Burkholderiales bacterium | reverse complement strand
TGACATCATCTCGCGGCTGCTCGCGCAAAAGCTGAACGAAACGTGGGGCCACCCGGTGATCGTCGAGAACCGCACCGGCGCGAGCGCTTCGATCGCCGCGGACTTCGTCGCCAAATCGCCGCCCGACGGGTACACGGTGGTGATGGCGGTGCCGAATTCGCATACGATCGGGCCGTACGTGATGAAGCTGCCGTACGACCCGCTGCGCGATTTCACGCCGATCACGCTCGCCGCCCAGGTACCGCACGTGCTGGTGGTCGGGCAGCCGGTTCCGGTGAACAGCATGGCCGAGCTCGTGGCGCTCGCCAAGGCGAATCCGGGCAAGCTCAACTTTTCGTCCTCGGGGATCGGCGCCACGCAGCACCTGGCAGGGGAGTTGTTCAACCTCGTCGCCGGCGTCAAGGTCGTCCACGTGCCTTACAAAGGCAGCGCCGCCGCGATGACCGATCTGATCGCGGGCAACGTCACGATGAGCTTCGACACGACCGCCTCCTCGATCGGCCAGATCCGTGCCGGAAACCTGAAGGCGCTCGCCGTGGCGGCGCCGCGGCGGGCAGCCGCGCTGCCGAATGTGCCGACGACCGCCGAAGCCGGCTACCCCGGCGTCGAGATGATCACCTGGTACGGCTTGTTCGGCCCGGCCCGGATGCCCGGAGCCATCATCGATAAATGGCAGCAGGATGTGGCAAAGGCGCTGCGGATGCCCGACGTGCGCGAGCGGCTCGCGCTGCTCGCCGCAGAACCCGGAGGCAATTCGCCCGGGGAGTTCGGGGCCTATATCCGGGAGCAGACAGAGAAAATGGGCAAGCTCGCAAGGGAAGCCGGCCTCAAGCCCGAGTAACCGGAGATCAGACGACTTTCCTCTGCCGCAGCGCCTCGATCGCGGCAGCGTCGTATTCCAGCTCCGCGAGCACTTCGTTGGTGTGCTCTCCCAGCTCCGGAGGTGCGATCGCGATCGTAGCCGGCGTGCGCGAGAGCCCGACCGCCTGGTTGACGATGCGGAATTCCCCGAGCTTCCTGCTCTTCACTTTCGCCGCCGCCTTGATGTGCTGCACCTGCGGGTCGTCGAACATCTGGTCGATCGAGTAGATCGGCCCGCACGGCACCTCGGCCCCCGTCAGGATCCCGATCCACTCGGCTGTCGTGCGCGAGGCGAGCGCCTTGTTGATCTCGGCGTTCAGCGCGACGCGGTTCTTCGAGCGGTTCTGCTCGCCCTTGAAATCGGGATTCTCGAGCAGGTCCCCGCGCTCCATGCCCTCGCACACGCGGCGCCACATCGCTTCGCCGGTCGCGGCGATGTTCATGTAGCCGTCCCTGGTCTTGTAGGCTGAGGTCGGCATGCTGGTCGGATGGTCGTTGCCCGCCTGCCCGGGAGGCACGCCCGTCATCAGATAGCGCGCCGCCTGGAAGTCGAGCAGCGCGATCTGCGACATCAGCAGATTCGATTGCACCCATTGCCCCTGCCCGGATTTTTCGCGCTCCAGCAAGGCCGTCATGATCCCGAGCGCGGCGAAAAGCCCTGCCGACAGGTCCGCGATCGCAGTGCCCGCGCGAATCGGTCCTTGTCCGGGGAACCCCGTGATCGACATGAACCCGCCCATTCCCTGCGCGATCTGGTCGAAGCCAGGCCGGTCGCGGTACGGTCCGTCCTGCCCGAAGCCCGAAATGCTCGCGAGGATGATGCGCGGGTTGACCTTCGCGAGCGACTCGTAATCGATGCCGAGGCGGAATTTCACGTCGGGGCGGTAGTTCTCGACGACGACGTCGGCGGTCTTCACGAGCTTCATGAAGATCGCGACGCCCTCCTTGTCCTTCAGGTTGAGGGTGATCGAGCGCTTGTTGCGGTGCAGGTTCTGGAAGTCCGGGCCGTCGCGCGGGCCGCCCATGGGCGCCTCCATGCCGGGCGGCGATTCGATCTTTATCACGTCGGCGCCGAAATCCGCGAGCTGCCTCACGCAGGTCGGCCCCGCGCGCACGCGAGAGAGATCGAGCACGCGAAAGCGCGCAAGCGCGGTGGAAGCAGGAACGTGGGGCATGGGGGAAGGCAGGATTGCGGATGGACGTGACCGCTATGATAACCTGTCGAGACGGAGAGGAAATGTCAATTCGCGAACACGACCAGCGCGAAATCCGCGAAGCCGTCGCCAAGCTCTGCGCGACGTTCCCCATGGACTACTGGCGCGAGACCGACCGCGAGCGCCGCTATCCGACGGAGTTCGTGCGTGCGCTCACCGAGGCGGGCTGGCTTTCCTGCCTCATCCCCGAGGAGTACGGCGGCGCGGGCCTGAAGCTCGCCGCGGCCGCGGCGATCCTCGAGGAAATCCAGAAGAGCGGCGCGAACGGCGCCGCCTGCCACGCGCAGATGTACACGATGGGGACGGTGCTGCGCCATTGCAGCGAAGCGCAGAAAAGGAAATACCTGCCGAAGATCGCGAAAGGCGAGCTGCGCCTGCAGGCCTTCGGCGTCACCGAGCCCTCGGCCGGCACCGACACCTCGTCGATCCGCACGGCCGCGGTCAGGAAAGGCGACCGCTACGTCGTGAACGGCCAGAAAGTCTGGACTTCGCGCGCCGAGCACTCCGACCTTATGCTGCTTCTAGCGCGAACGACACCGCGTGAAGAAGTACAAAAGAAGACCGAAGGCCTGTCGGTGTTCATCGTCGACATGAAAGCCGCGCTCGGGCGCGGGCTTACGATCCGCCCGATCCGCACCATGATCAACCACGCCACCACGGAAATCTTCATCGACAACCTGGAAGTCCCCGCGGAAAACCTCGTCGGCGAGGAAGGCAAGGGCTTTCGCTATCTCCTCGACGGAATGAACGCCGAGCGCATCCTGATCGGAGCGGAGTGCATCGGCGACGCGAAATGGTTCCTCGCAAAGGCAACCGCCTACGCCAACGAGCGCAAGGTGTTCGGCCGGCCGATCGGCCAGAACCAGGGCGTGCAGTTCCCGATCGCGCGCGCCTACATGGCGACCGAGGCCGCGGCGCTTATGGTCGAGCGGGCGGCGGGCCTCTACGACGCGGGCAAGCCCTGCGGCCCCGAATCCAACATGGCGAAGCAGCTCGCTGCCGAAGCTTCCTGGCAGGCGGGCGACATGTGCCTGCAGACCCACGGCGGGTTCGGCTTCGCCGAGGAGTACGATGTCGAGCGCAAATTCCGCGAGACGCGCCTCTACCAGGTCGCGCCGATCTCGACCAACCTCGTGCTCTGTTACCTCGCCGAGCACGTGCTCGGCCTGCCGCGCTCGTATTGAGCCGCGGCCCGGCGGCACCGGGCCCGAACCTGCGCAACCCGCGCACCGGTTCCGCTATTCGGGATGGGCGGAGTCTGTCCGCGGTTTTGCTAAGATGCCCGGCAGGAGGAGACCCGATGACACGCAAGACTGCGCAAATTCCAGACGACGATTCCGGACTCGACCGCCGCAAGTTTCTGAAAGGCGCAGCGGCCGCGGGCGCCGCAACCGCGGCCGCGATGGCCGCAGCGACCAGGGTCGCCCAGGCCGCGGAAGCGAAGCCCGCCCAGCCCGAGGGCGAGGCCAACATGCGGGGAAATGCATTCATTGCGCGCCCCGGATCGGATTTCATGCTCGACGTGATCAAGACGCTCGACATCGACTACGTCGCATCCAACCCGGCCTCGAGCTTCCGCAGCCTGCACGAGTCGATCGTCAACTACGGCGGCAACAGGAAACCCGAGTTCCTCACCTGCATGCACGAGGAATCCTCGGTCGGCATCGCGCACGGCTACGCCAAGGCCGCCGGGAAACCCATGGCGATCCTCGCGCACTCGAGCGTGGGTTTGCAGCACGCTGCGATGGCGGTCTACAACGCCTGGGCCGACCGCGTCCCGGTGATGATGTTCGCCGGCAACGGCATGGACGCGGCCAAGCGCCGCCCGGGCGTGGAGTGGACCCACTGCGTGCAGGACCCGGCCGGCATCGTGCGCGACTTCATCAAGTGGGACGACCAGCCCGCGTCGCTGCAGCACTTCGCCGAATCCACGGTGCGCGCCTACAAGATGATGATGGCCCCGCCGCAGGAGCCGGTGCTGATCACGCTCGACATCGACCTGCAGGAAGAGTCGATTCACGGAGAAAAGCTCTCGATCCCGAAGCTGTCGCTGTCCGCGCCTCCCCAGGCCGACGAAAAGGCGCTGCGCGAGGCGGCGAAGTTGCTCGCCGGCGCCCAGAACCCGGTGATCGTCGCCGACCGCTGCGTGCGCTCGCAGGAAGGCGTCGATGCGCTGGTGAAGCTCGCCGAAACGCTGCAGAGCCCGGTGATCTGCACCGGGAACCGCATGAATTTCCCGAGCACGCACTACCTCAATCTGTCGGAGAACCGGCCCGCGCTGATTCGCAACGCCGACGTGGTGCTGATGCTCGAGGTGCAGGACCCCTGGGGCATGCTCCACGGCATGGGCGATCCGTGGAAAGACGTGCGGCGCGTCGCGAAACCCGACGTCAAGGTGATCCAGATCTCGCTCGCCGACTTCATGATGAAGTCGAACTACCAGGACTTCCAGCGCTTCCAGCCGGCCGACCTCGCGATCAGCGGCGACGCGCAGACTTCGCTCGCTCCGCTCACCGAAGCGATCAAGCGGGAGCTTTCTTCCACGCGCGCGGCGGAGCTCGCGGGCAAGGCGGGCGGGCTGCGCAAGCGCTACGGCGAAATGCAGGAGCGCACGAAGACCGCGGCCGCTCTCGGCTGGGAGGCGAGCCCGGTCAGCACGGCGCGCCTTTGCGCCGAATTGTGGAATGCGATCAGGAACGAGAACTACTGCCTGGCCGTCTCCGACCGCATCGCCTGGCCGAAGCGGCTGTGGCCGACGACGAAGTACTCCAACATGATGGGCGGCTCGGGCGCAGCCGGCGTCGGTTATTCCGCGCCGGGCGCAGTAGGCGTCGCGCTCGCCAACCGCGACAAGGGCATCCTCACCGTGACGCTGCAGCCCGACGGCGACCTGTGCTACGCGCCCGGCGTCCTCTGGACCGCGGCGCACCACAAGATCCCGCTCCTCATCGTGATGTTCAACAACCGCGGCTACGTGCAGGAGGTCATGCACCTGCAGCGCATGGCGGGCCTGCACCGGCGCGACCCGAAGACCGCCAAGGTCGGCACCATGATCTACGATCCCGAGGTGGATTTCTCCAAGCTCGCGCAGTCCTTCGGCGTATGGGGCGAAGGCCCGATCAGCGACCCGAACGCGCTCGCCCCGGCGCTGCAGCGCGCGCTGAAGGTCGTGAAGGGCGGCGCGCCGGCCCTGGTCGACGTGGTTTGCCAATTGCGGTAATGGGGACGACGATGCGCATCGCCTTTGTTCTCGCCGCGGCTCTCTGCGCCGGCGCGGCATCCGCCCAGGACGCTCCCCGTGGCTCCGCCGAGCGGGGGAAAAAACTCTTCGTCGAGCTCAACTGCCATTCCTGCCACGGCACGCACGGCCAGGGCGGCGGGCGCAACTCCGAGCCGACCATCCCGGCGGGCTATCCCTGGCAGGGATTCCTCAACCAGCTGCGCAAGCCGCGCCAGGACATGCCGGCCTACGAGGAGAAGCTGGTGAACAACCAGGACGTCGCCGACATGTTCGCCTACTTCGCGTCGCTCAAGCCCGCGCCCGCCGCGAAAGACATCCCACAACTGAGAAACTTCTGATCCGTCTCGAGGAGAGAGCATGCTGAAAGCCGCATCCCGGGCCGCCGCCGCAGCCTTCGTCTCAGCCTTCGTCTCGGCCCTTTTCTCGGCAGCCGTTCTGGCGCAGGACTATCCGAACCGCGCGGTGCGGATGCTCGTGCCCAACGCTCCTGGCAGCTCGATCGACACCATGAGCCGCATCGTCGCGGCAAAACTGGGCGACGCGCTCGGCCAGCCGGTGTTCGTCGAGAACCGCGACGGCGCGGGCGGACTGATCGGAGTGGAGGCCGGCAGGACCGCCAAGCCCGACGGCTACACGGTCATCTGCGCCTCGAACGGCTCGATGCTGATCGCGCCTCTCCTGAAGAAGAACGTTCCCTACGATGCGGTGAGGGATTTCGAGCACATCGGGAGTTTCGCCGTCACGCCGAACGTGCTCGTCGTCCACCCCGACGTGCCGGCGAGGAACGTCAAGGAGCTGATCGAATACGCCAGGGCGAACCGCGCGACCATCAACATGTCCACGGCGGGCGTGGGCTCGCAGAGCCACCTCTCCGGGGTGCTGCTCATGTCGATGGCCGATTTCGAATCGCTGGTCGTTCCGCACAAGGGCGGCGGGCCTTCGGTCAACTCGGTCGTCGCCGGCCAGACGCACTGGACATTCACGCCGGCGCCGGCGGTGATGTCCTTCGTCAAGAACGGGCGGCTGCGCGCCATCGGGCACAGCCTGCCGCGGCGCTCGGCGACGCTCGGCGATATTCCGCCCGTCGCCGATACTGTTGCCGGCTACGACTTCAGCGGCTGGGCGGGCCTGGTCGCGCCGAAGGGCACGCCCCAGCCGGTCCTCGACAAGCTGCATGCCTCGCTGCTGAAGACGATCGCCCTGCCCGAAGTGCGCGAAGGCCTCGCGAAACAGGGCGCGGAGGAATTCTCGGGATCGCCGGAGGATTTTCGCCGCTTCCTCGCGCAGGATCAGGCCAACACGGTCAAGGTCATCAAGGCGGCGCAGCTGCAAGCCGAGTAGGCGGCTCAGCGCTTCACGCCCATCAGCTTGTCGGGCAGCCAGGTGGCGATCTCGGGAAACACGCACAGGATCACGATCGCCAGGAACATGCACGCCACGTACGGAATCGTGCCCCACATGATGCGCGTCACCGGCACGTCCGGCGCGATCGAGCTGACGATGTAGATGTTCAGGCCCACCGGCGGGTGGATCAGGCCGATCTCCATGTTGATGGTGAGGATCACGCCGAACCATACCGGGTCGAACCCCGCCGCCGTGATGATGGGGTAGAGGATGGGCGCGGTCATCAGGATGATCGCCGCAGGAGGAATAAAAAAACCGCACACCAGCAGGAACAGGTTGATCATCCCCATCAGCACCCAGCGGTTGAAATGCGCATCGGCGATCGCCTGCGCCAGCGTCTGGGTGAGGTAGAGCGAAGTGAGCATGTAGCCGAACAGCACCGCCGCCGCGATGATCATGAGGATCATCACCGACTCGCGCGTCGTGTCGCGCAGAATCAGCCACCACTGCTGCGGCTGCCACATCTTGTAGATCAACACCGCCATCACCACGCACAGTGCCGCGCCCACGCCCGCCGCTTCCGAGGGTGTCGCGATCCCGCCGTAGAGCACGTACATGACACCGACGATGATGGCGAGAAACGGCGCGATTTTCGGGATCGACTGGAATTTTTCCTTCCAGCTGTAGCGGAAATCGATCGCGTGCGACCGGAACCCGCGCTTCCAGATGATGAACAGCGTCCACAGCATGAACAGGGCCGTGAGCATGATGCCGGGCATCACCCCGGCGAGGAACAGGCGGCCGATCGAAGTCTCGGTCGCGATCCCGTAGAGAATGAAGGTGATCGAGGGCGGGATCAGGATGCCGAGCGTGCCGCCCGCGCAGATCGAGCCGGTCGCGACGTCGTCCGGATAGCCGCGCCGGCGCATCTCGGGAATTCCCATCTTGCCGATCGCCGCGCAGCACGCGGGCGAGGACCCGGTGAGCGCGGCGAACAGCGCGCATGCTCCCAGGTTGGAGATCACCAGGCCTCCCGGCAGCCGGTAGAGCCAGCGATCGAGCGCTTCGTAGAGGTCCTTGCCCGCGGGCGAGGATCCGATCGCCGCGCCCATCATCACGAACATGGGGATCGAGACCAGCGTGAAATCGCTGAGGCCGGCGTAGAAGGTTTCCGCGACGACGTGCAGCGCGCCGAACCCCTGGAAGATCAGAATGAAGACGATCGAGATTGCGCCGAGGCCGAACGCGACCGGCGTGCCCGAAAGGAGCATCACGAGCGTCACGATCAGCACCATCAGGCCCTGTGTGGTGGGGCTCACGCTTCACGCTCCTTCATGATCCCGAAGGGCGGCTCGCGCCCGGTGACGAGGTTCCAGATATCGGCGACGTATTGCAGCGACAGGAGACCGAGGCCGATCGGCATCGAGGAATACGGGATCCACATTCGCGCGCGCCACATGGTGTCGGAGACCCAGCGGTTGTCCCAGGCCTCCTTCCAGAAATTGAAAGTGAGCACCGCGAGCACGACGCTGAAGGCAAGCGAGACCGAGGCGGCAAACAGCGCGAGCCAGAAGCGCGCACGTGGTCCGAGGTAGTGGGGCAGCACGTCGACGTTGACGTGGCCGCGCGTCATCAGCACGAACGGGCTGCCGATGAAAGTCGCCGCGACCAGACAATAGATGGTGAGATCGGTCTGCCAGATGGTGTTGTGGTTGAGCACATAGCGCACGAACACCATGTGGCAGATCACGAGCACGCCGAGGCCGATGAGGCCGGCCGCGACGAAGCCGCACAGCTGCGAGATCCACCTGACCGCGCGGACGAAGCTATCCATTGGATTGGCCATCAAGCATCGGGGACGCGGCCAGGGGCGGCATGCGGCCCCTCGGCAGAAGGCCCGGTGCTACTTGACGCTCAGCGCCGCGTCGATCAGTTTCCTTCCGTCCGGGACTTCCTTGGCGAACTCCGCGTACGAGCTTTCCTGGGCGACCTTGACCCATTGGTCGTATTCGGCGGCCGTCAGCGTGATCACCTCGACCTTGTTCGCCCTGAATACCTTGACCATCTCGTCGTCAAGTCCCTTGGCCTCTTTCGCGAAGTACGCCTGCGATTTCTTCCCGGCGGCGATCAGCACGCCCTGCTGCTTCTTGTTGAGCCGGTCGAAGCTCTTCTTCGACATCAGCACCGGCTCGTACATGAACCAGAGCGCGTTTTCTCCCGGCGCGGTGAGGCATTTCACCTGCTCGTAGATGCGGAACGAAACGAAGCTCCCCGAGCTCGTGTCGGTCGCATCGGCAACGCCGGTCTGCAGCGCGTTGTAGACCTCGTTGGACGGGACCGAGACGATCGAGGCGCCCGCCGCCTGCCACATCGCGGCGAAGGTCGGGCCGGCCGAACGGATCTTGAGTCCTTTCATGTCCGCGGGCGTGCGGATGCAGGCCTTCTTCGAGGCGACCGCTCCCGCGAGCCAGGCGTCGGCGAGCACGATCACGCCCGCCTGTTCGATCTTCGCCTTGATGTCCTTCATGAACTGGGAATCGTTGACCCGCGCCGCGCGCTGATGATTGCGCACCAGAGCAGGCATCAGCGTCGCGCCGAATGCGCGCACCTTGCCGCTCGCGTAGTCGAGCGGGAACGAAGAGATGTCCAGCTGCCCGTTCACAAGCGCGTTCCACTGCTCGTTGGGCTTGAACAGTGACGCGCCGGGATAGACCTGAATTTCCAGGTCCACGCCTGCGGCTTTTGCGTCGCGCGCGACGATCTGAACCATTTCGTCGCGCACGTCTCCCTTGCCGCCGGGAAACTGGTGCGACGCGCGCAACACCGTCGGCGCCGCGAAGGCCGGTCCGGCGATCAAAGCGCCCGCGAGCGCCGCCGCAATGCCACATCGCCTGAAATTCTTCATGGATTCCTCCTCCAACCGATCACTCGCCGACCCGCGAGCGGATTTCCGCAGTGACTCTCAGCTCGCTTCTCACGTCCGTTACGCCGTGAACCGAAGTCACGACCCGGGCGGCGTTTTTCCACTCGTCGCGCGTGTCGACGATTCCGCGCAGGCGCACCCTGCCGCCCTCCGAGTCGACGCCAAACGTAAGATCCCGCGTGGACGGGTCGGCGCGCAAGGCCGCCTTGATGCGCGCCTGCAGCGCGAGATTCGACAGCGCGACGAGGGACTCGTCGGTTTCACTGAAGTCGGGTTTCCTGGACAGCTGGATGATTTCCTCGGCGCACTGCTCGACGCTCATGCGCTCGGTGTTGAGCGACAGGTCGTAGCCTTCCGGATCCTGCCATTCGACGCCGAAGTGACGCTTGGCGATCGCGCCCTGCGCCTCGTCGCTGTTGCGAATCTCGGTGGCGACCGCGTCGTGGTCGCTCGTATCGAGCCTCGCCATCATGCGTTTCACGCGCAACTCGAAAGGCGCGCAGATGCGCACGCGGATCGCGTGCTTCACCGGCCGCAGCAGGTGGGCGGCGCCCCAGCCGCGCATCACCGCGCCTTTGCTTGCGACCTGCAGCATCTCGTCGGCGGTAAAGATGTTGAGGCTGGTCTTGTCGGCGGTGAGCCGCTCGAACAGGTTGGCCTTTCCGCCCAGCAGGCGGATGACATGGCTCTTTCTCAAGCGCATCTTGTCGGCCAGGTTGTTGATCATTTCGTGGTAGACCACCGGTACCTTGAGCTCGGATTCGAGGATGCGTGCGACATCCATCCCGAGAGACCCCATTTCGCGCGTCATTGCGACCAACGGCATAAACCCTCCCTTTCTGCCGGTTTTGAGCCAGACAGTTTAGACGGTGAACCCGGGGAACCGCAATTGATCTGGGTCAGTTCGCGGACCGCGCGGAAACGCCCTGATTCAGCGGAGTTTATGGCCGGCCAGGCCCGCAGGAAGCCCTTGCCTGCCGCTCGGCTATTTCTTCTCGCCCTCGAGCAGCAGCCCGATCAGCGACACCAGCTCTTTTTCCTTCTTCGCGAAATAATGGTCGGTCGCGAACACCATGGCCTGGCTCGAGCCGCGCATGCGCTTGAGCACCGCGGCGCGCTTCTGCGCCCCCTGGAGCACGACGTCGAAGTCGTTTTCCGCGTAGACGTCGAAGACCGGAAACTTGGTGCGCTTGAGCGGCGCGAACTCCCCGTTCGAGATGGAAAGCGAGATCCACCCTGCGAGCGGAACCTGCGGGTGCGCAGAGACATAGTGGTTCGCCATGCGCGAGCCCATGCTGTGCGAGAGGATCACGATCCTGTCGTAGCGCTTGCGGCGCAGGTGGGTCATCGCCGCGGCGAAGCGCGCGTCGGCTTCCCAGAAGAGCACCGGGTAGCGCGCAGCGGGCGCGTCCGCGGCGAGGATCGGCATCTGGATCGAAAGCGTGGTGTAGCCCGCGTCGGCGAGCCGCGTGCGCAGCTCGCCGATCAGGCCGTAGTCCGGGTGCACGCCCAGGCCGTGCGCGAGGATGATTGCGCCCTTCGGGTTCTTCGCCTCGGTGTAGATGCCGAGGAATTTCTCGGTCCGCGGCGCCTCGAGCCAGACCGGCGTGCCCGAGACGATCGAAGGCACGATCTCGTCGGCCCAGCGCTTCTCGCGCTTGTAGTCGGAGGGCTGCTGCTGCGCGAAAGCGAGGAGGGGCGCGCACATCGCCGCCGCGCAGATCGCTTTCCACCGAAGAAATCTCATTGCGTGCTCCATCTCCGGCCGTCATTGTAGCTTCCGCGTCGCCGGCAGGGGGCTTTCGGATAAAATACCGCGTCTCCAGCGACAAGAAAAACTCATGGCGGGACCGCTTTCGCACATCCGCGTCCTCGATCTTTCGCGCGTTCTCGCCGGGCCCTGGGCGGGGCAGAATCTCGCCGATCTCGGCGCCGAAGTAATCAAGGTCGAGCGTCCGGGCTCGGGCGACGACTCGCGCGCTTTCGGCCCGCCCTGGGTGAAGGACAGGGACGGGCGCGACACTCGGGACTCGGCCTATTACACCTCCGCCAACCGCGGCAAGAAATCGATCACGATCGACATCTCCGGGCCCGAAGGCCAGAAGCTCGTGCGCGGGCTCGCCAGCATTTCCGACGTGCTCATAGAGAATTACAAGTTCGGCGATCTCGCGCGCTACGGCCTCTCCTACGACGACCTGAAGAAAATCAACCCGCGCCTCGTCTACTGCTCGGTCACGGGCTTCGGCCAGACCGGCCCGTATCGCGAGCGCCCCGGCTACGACTTCATGATCCAGGGCATGGGCGGCATGATGAGCGTCACCGGCGAACCGGACGATGCGCCGGGCGGCGGGCCGCAGAGAGCGGGTGTGCCGGTCGCCGATATCATCACCGGCATGTACGCCTCGATCGCGATCTGCGCCGCGCTCGCTCACCGCGCGGAGAGCGGGGCCGGGCAGCATCTCGATCTCGCGCTCCTCGATTCGCAGATCGCGCTTCTCGCCTACCAGAACACGAATTATTTTTCCACCGGCAAGGCGCCCGGGCGGATCGGCAACCTGCACCCGAACATCGTGCCGTATCAGCCGTTCCGGACGAAGGACGGCAGCGTCATCCTCGCC
>DATHJM010000140.1:0-8308 GCA_035489775.1 Burkholderiales bacterium | reverse complement strand
GCTGTTGCATGACCGAATGCGCGGTCCACGCATCGAGGAGGGGAAGCGCCTGCTCGACACCGCTCGTCATGGCTTCGGACTTTCCCTGGACTTGTCTGGCGGAAGGTGTGAGATTCGAACTCACGAGGGACTTGCGCCCCTGCCGGTTTTCAAGACCGGTGCCTTAAACCGCTCGGCCAACCTTCCTGAGGCTAAGTGCTTGTCGGCGCTTGAATTGTAGCATCCGGTCCCCATATGAAGAACCTTGATGGTGCCGCGCGCCAAGCACGCTATACTGCCGTGCGCGGTTGAACCTTGGCTGGCGGTACCTGCTCTAAGCGTCCGTCAGCGCAATCATTCGATGGAGGATGAATATGCAACCCGATCTGCAACCGGTACGCTCGAACACGTCTGGGATTTACGGCACGGCGATCTCTGCCGAGTCGCAGAAGGTCCTGCGCAACACCTATCTGCTCCTTGCCTTGACGATGGTGCCGACCATCGCCGGCGCCTTTCTCGGCATGGCGACGTCGTCCGTCCTCATTCAGAACCCGATCATCAGCACTTTGGTCATGCTCGCTGCGGTGGTCGGCCTGCAATTCGCCATCGTCGCCAACCGCAACAGCATGCTCGGTGTCGTATTCCTGCTGCTGATGACCGGTCTCCTCGGCTGGTTCCTGGGGCCGCTGCTCAACCACACCCTCGACTTGAGGAACGGCGCGCAGCTCATCGGCTACGCAGCAGGCGGCACGGCAGTGGTCTTCCTCGTGATGGGCGCGATCGCCACGACCACCAAGCGCGACTTCAGCTTCATGGGCAAGTTCCTGTTCGTCGGCATGATCGCGCTGCTCATCGCGATGATCGCCAACATGTTCCTGCAGATCCCGGCGCTCGCGCTCACGATCTCGACCCTGGTGATCGTGGTCTTCTCGCTGTTCCTGCTGCACGATCTCTCAAGGATCGTCACCGGCGGCGAAACCAACTACATCATGGCGACGACGGGTGTGTACCTGAGCCTGTTCAACATCTTTGCAAACCTGCTCCAGATACTGGGAATATTCGGCGGCAGCCGCGACTGAAGCTTCCGTCCGGACCAGAGAAAGGGCGCTGCGGCGCCCTTTTTTTATCGGTCGCGCTCGAACAGCGCGATCGACTCGACGTGCGAGGTGTGCGGGAACATGTTCAGCACGCCGGCCGCGGCGAGCCGGTACCCTTGCGTATTGACGAGCACGCCGCTGTCGCGGGCCAGGGTCGCTGGATCGCAGGCAACGTAGACGATGCGGGACGGGGGCTTCGCCGCAAATGACTTGACCAGCTCGACCGCCCCTTCCCTGGGCGGATCGAGCAGCGCCTTGTCGCAACCGGGCAGGCGCGAGCAGGCCGCGGCGTCGAACAGGTCCGCGGTTTCGAAGCGGCAGGCGAGCCCGTTCGTTCTTGCATTCTCGCGCGCGCGGGCGAGCAGCGGCGCGCTTCCTTCGATCCCCAGGACGTCCGCGGCGGAGCGCGCGATCGGCAGGGTAAAGTTTCCCAGCCCGCAAAAAAAATCGACGATCTTCTCGCCCGGCCGCGGGTCCAGGAGCGACAGCGCCCGCCGCACCAGGAGCCGGTTCACCGCGTGGTTGACCTGGGTGAAATCGGTCGGGCCGAACGCGATGCGCAGCCCGTATTCGGGCAGCGTGTAGTACAGGCCCGGTGCTTCCAGCGGCCAGAACGGACGCGCCGAGTCGGGCCCTTCGGGCTGCAGCCACAGCTGCACGCCGTGCCGCTCGGCGAACTGCCTGAGCCTCTCGCAATCGGCTTCCCCGGGTGCCGCCAGCACCCGCAATACCAGCACGGTGAGCTCCTCGCCGACGGCGACTTCGATCTGCGGCAGCTGCCCCTGTATCTCGAGCGAATCGACCAGCGCGCGAAGCGGCTGGATGAGAGCGGAGGTTCTGGCCGGCAGGATCTCGCAGCTCGTCATTTCGGTGACGAAGCTCGATCTGCGCTCGCGAAACCCGACCAGCGACCCGCCCTTCTTCGGCACCCAGCGCACCGACATGCGCGCCCGGTGCCGGTATCCCCAGGAAAGCCCGTAGAGAGCCCGCAACATCGTCTCGGGACGAACGCGGCCCAGGTGCCAGAGCGCGTCCTCGAGCACGCGCTGCTTGGCCGCGACCTGCGCGCGCTCTTCGATGTGCTGCATCGAACATCCGCCGCAGGTGCCGTAGAAGGCGCAGCGCGGGGAAATTCGCGCCGCGCCCTCGTGCTCGATGCGCACGATCTGCGCGGCTTCCCACGCGGGCTTCTTGCGGTAAGCGGAGTATTCGACGAGCTCGCCCGGGACGGCGTAGTCGACGAACACCGCCTTTCCCCCGACGTGGGCCACGCCGCGACCCTCCCGGTCGAGGGACTCGATGAGCGCGGTCGGCATCGGGGACCGCGGTTCAGCCCCACCGGCGCACGAACTCGCGCCAGTGGGCATCCTTGGACTTGCCGAGCGTGTCGCGGACCAGCTCCAGCTCCTTCCGGTAGTGCGCCTCGTCGTAGGCCCCGCGCAGGAGCTGAAATCGCAGGAAGACGAGGTAGGTGTTGGCGGCGTCGGTTTCGCAATAGCTCCGGATGTCGTCGATTTTTCCGGACTGATACGCTTCCCACACCTTCGATCCGTCCATTCCGAGCTTGCCCGGAAATCCCAGGAGCCTGGCGAGCTCGTCGAGCTGCACGTAATTGCGCACCTGGTAGAGAGCGAGCATTTCCATCAGGTCGAGGTGGCGCTGGTGATAGCGGCTGATGTAGTTGTTGAACTTGAAATCGCGATCGTCGTCGCCCGTGTCCCAGTAGCGCGGCGCCGACACGCCGTGCACGAGGCAGCGGTAGTGGAGCACGGGCAGGTCGAATCCGCCGCCGTTCCAGGAAACCAGCTGCGGGGTGTATTTCTCGATGCCGTCGAAGAAACGCCGCAGCAGCTCTCCCTCGCCGTCGGCGGCCGAACCCAGCGACCAGCAGCGGAAGCTGTTTCCTTCGCGCAGCGCGCAGGCGATGGCGACGACCCGGTGCAGGTGCAAGGGCAGAAAGTCCTGGCCGGTCTGGGCGCGCCGCTGCTGGAAAGCGTGCTCGGCGACGTCCCGGTCGGAGAGCTTCTCATCCAGGTCGCGAAGCAGGCGCAAGCCGGCGGTGTCCGGCACCGTCTCGATATCGAACGCGAGGATCGGCGTCATTCGCCGGCAGTCTGTGACGCAGTCAGTCGGGAAAGACGCCGGTGGAGAGGTAGCGGTCTCCGCGGTCGCAGATGATCGTCACGATGGTCGCGTTCTGGACTTCGCGCGAAATTCTCAACGCGACCGCGAGCGCGCCGCCGGACGAAATGCCGGCGAAGATGCCTTCCTCGCGCGCCATGCGGCGCGCCATCTCCTCGGCGTCGGCCTGGCTCACGTATTCCAGCCGGTCCACGCGCGCCTTGTCGTAGATCTTCGGCAGATAGGCCTCGGGCCACTTGCGGATGCCGGGGATCTGCGAGCCCTCCTCGGGCTGGCAGCCGATGACCTGGATTTTCGGGCTCTTTTCCTTGAAGAAGCGCGAGCAGCCCATGATGGTGCCGGTGGTGCCCATGCTGCTGACGAAATGCGTGATCGTCCCCTTGGTCTCGCGCCAGATTTCCGGCCCCGTGCCCTCGTAGTGCGACAGCGGATTGTCGGGATTGGCGAACTGGTCGAGGATGCGGCCCTTGCCCTCGCGCTGCATCTTTTCGGCGAGGTCGCGCGCGGCCTCCATGCCGCCCGCCTTTGGCGTGAGGATGATTTCCGCGCCGAACGCGCGCATCGTCTGGCGCCGTTCCAGGGACAGGTGCTCGGGCATGACCAGCACCATGCGGTAGCCGCGGATCGCCGCGGCCATCGCAAGCGCGATTCCGGTGTTGCCGCTCGTCGCCTCGATCAGCGCGTCGCCCGGCTTGATCGTCCCGCGCTTCTCCGCGCGCACGATCATCGACATCGCGGGCCGGTCCTTGACCGAGCCCGCGGGATTGTTGCCCTCGAGCTTGGCGAGAACGATGTTGGAGGTCTTTCCCGGAAGGCGCTTCAGCCTCACCAGCGGCGTGTCGCCGACCGTATCCTCGATCGTTTTGTAGGTCAGCTCCGGATTGCGATCCATGTTTCTATGATATCTCATGGCGCGGCGCATCAGCCGGCGGAGGCTTTCCGCTCGTCGAGCATCTGGCGGCAGTAGCGCTCGACGCCTTCCTCGACCGCGAGGAAAGGCGCGGCGAAACCCGCGCGGCGCAGCGCGCCGACGTCCGCCTGGGTGAAATTCTGGTACTTGCCTTTGAGCGCGTCCGGGAAGGGCGCGTACTCGATCAGGCCCTGCCCGCGCGCCTCGTCCAGGCCGAGAGGCGGCTCGCCCGCTGCCCTGCGGCAGGCGTTGATCGTGGCGAGCGCCACGTCGTTGAAGCTCTGCGCCCGCCCGGTGCCGACGTTGAAAATTCCCGACACCTCGGGATGGTCGAGAAAATGCAGATTCACCTTGGTCACGTCCTCGACCGAGATGAAGTCGCGGCGCTGCTCGCCGTCCGCGTACCCGCCGGACCCGGCAAAGGGGCGCACGCGCCGTTCCGCTTCATACTGATTGAAGAAGTGCCAGGCGACGGAAGCCATACGGCCCTTGTGCCATTCGTTGGGGCCGTACACGTTGAAGTAGCGGAACCCTGCGATCTGCGAGCCCGCCTCGCGCAGGCGCAGGCGCACCGAATGATCGAAAAGGAATTTCGAGTAGCCGTAGATGTTCAGCGGCGCCTCGAACTTCCGCTCCTCGCGAAAACCCGTTCCCGCCCCGTAGACGGCCGCCGATGACGCATACACGAGCGGGACCGCGTCCTCCATGCAGAAGTCGAGCAGCGCCATCGAGTAGCGGTAATTGTTTTCCATCATGAAGCGGCCGTCGGTCTCCATGGTGTCGGAGCACGCGCCCTGGTGGAACACGGCGTCGATCGATCCGGTGAAATCACCCGCCTCGATGCGCCTGCGGAATTCGTCCTTGTCGAGAAAATCGGCGATCTCGCAAGCCGCCAGGTTGCGGAACTTGTCGCCGCGCTCCAGATCGTCCACGGCGAGGATCTGGGTCTCGCCGCGCGCGTTCAGCGCCCGGACAAGGTTCGACCCGATGAAGCCCGCCGCGCCGGTGACCACGAAGTACATGTCTTTTCAGCCTTGTGCCAGGGCTTCGAGGAGTTCCTGCGGATGGACGACCGCGGTGCCGAGCTTCCCGACCACGACTCCGGCGGCCTGGTTTGCGACGGCCACCGCGTCCCGCAACGGCATGCCTGCGCCGAGCATCACCCCCAGCGTGGCGATGACCGTGTCGCCCGCGCCGCTGACGTCGAACACCTCGCGCGCACGCGCCTTTTCGTGCCGCGCGCCGCCCGCTTCATAGAGCTTCATCCCGTCCTCGCCGAGAGTCACCAGCAAGGCCTGCAGCTTGAGCTTCTCCCGCAGCGCCTGGGCCTTGCGCGCAAACTCCTCTTCGGTTTTCCAGCTCCCCGCGACTTCGCGGAACTCCGCGCGGTTGGGCGTCACGACGGTCGCGCCGACGTAGCGCGAGTAGTCGTCGCCCTTGGGATCGACCAGGACGGGCTTGCCCTGGGCGCGGGCGAGCTCGATCATCCGCGCGATATGCGTGAGCCCGCCCTTGCCGTAGTCGGACAGGATGATCACGTTGCGGTCGGAGATCATCCGCTCGTAGTCCGCGAGCTTGTCGAGCAAGACCTCGTGACTCGGCGGGGTCTCGAAGTCGATGCGCAGCATCTGCTGCTGCCGTCCGATCACGCGAAGCTTCACCGTGGTTGCGATTTCGCCGTCGCGGTGCAGATTGGTGTCGACGCCCGCCTGCTCGAGGAGCTCAGCGAGCTTGCGGCCCGGCTCGTCGTCGCCGACCACCGACAGCAGCGCCACGTTCGCGCCCAGCGCCGCCGCGTTGGCCGCGACGTTCGCCGCCCCGCCCGGTGTTTCCCGGGTGCGGCTGGTTTCGATCTTGACGATGGGCACCGGCCCTTCCGGGGAGATGCGGCTGACCTCGCCGTACCAGTAGCGGTCGAGCATCACGTCGCCGACCACCAGGATCTTCGCCTTGTGCAGCTCCGAAAAAACCGGGTTCTCCGCCTTCACGCGCCCGCCCTCGCCGCGGCCCGTCCAATCGGGTAGTACTCCAGGCCCAGGCGCTTCAATTCGCCCGGATCGTAGAGATTGCGCCCGTCGAAGATCGCCGGAGTCTTGAGTTTCGCGCGGATCGCCTCGAAGTCCGGGCTGCGGAACTCCTGCCACTCGGTGACGACAGCGAGCGCATCCGCGCCTTCGAGCGCCGCCAGCGGCGATTCGGCGTAACGGATGCCCGCGAGCCCGGCCAGCGCCCGCTTCGCCGCGGGCATCGCCACCGGGTCGTAGGCGGTCACCGTCGCGCCGTTCGCCACCAGATCTTCTATCAGCACGCGGCTCGAGGCTTCGCGCATGTCGTCGGTGTTCTGCTTGAAGGCGAGCCCCCAGACGGCGATATGCCGTCCGGTGAGTTTCCCGCCGAATCGCGCGAGTATCTTGCCCGCGAGCACTTTTTTCTGCGCGGCGTTTACCTGGTCCACCGCCTCGAGAATCGGCAGCGCGCCGCCGGCCTCCTGCGCGGTGCGGATGAGCGCTTTCACGTCTTTCGGGAAACACGAACCGCCGTAACCGGCGCCTGCGTACAGGAAGTGAAAGCCGATGCGCGGGTCCGATCCGATGCCCCTGCGCACTTCCTCGATGTCCGCCCCGAGGCGCTCGGCGAGATTGGCGAGCTCGTTCATGAACGAGATGCGCGTCGCGAGCATCGCGTTCGCCGCGTATTTGGTGAGCTCCGCCGAACGCACGTCCATCAGGAAAAAGCGGTCGTGGTTGCGCTGGAACGGGGCGTAGAGCGCCCGCATGATATGTATCGCCCGCTCATCGTCGGCGCCCACCACGACACGGTCCGGGCGCATGAAATCCTCCACCGCGGCGCCTTCCTTGAGGAACTCGGGATTCGATACCACCGCGAAGGGCGTGTCCACGCCGCGCTTGGCGAGCTCGCCCGCGATCGCCTCGCGCACCTTGTCGGCGGTGCCGACCGGCACGGTGGACTTGTCCACTATCACCCGGTACTCGGTCATGTGCCGGCCGATCGCCCGCGCCGCCTCGAGCACGTGCTTCAGGTCCGCCGACCCGTCCTCGCCGGGCGGCGTCCCGACCGCGATGCACTGCACCGTCCCGAAGCGCACCGCGCGCTCGACGTCGGTGGTGAAGTGCAGCCGCCCCGCCGCGCGGTTGCGCTTGACCACTTCGAGCAATCCCGGCTCGTAGATGGGGATTCCGCCCTGCTCGAGCGTGCGGATCTTCGCGGCGTCCACGTCCAGGCAGAGCACTTCGTTCCCGACCTCGGTGAAGCAGGCGCCGGTGACCAGACCGACGTAGCCGGTACCCACGATGGTGATCTTCAAATTCGGTCTCCGTGTTTCATGGCGTCAGCTCGAATTCCTCGTTGCGCCTCGGCGGATAGGTTTCCCAGCCGCCGCAGGCAGGACAGTCCCAGTAGAACTGCCGCGCCTTGAATCCGCAGTTCTCGCAATGGTAGCGCGCCAGCCGTTGCGTATGGCTGTGTATGAGATTGCGCACGAGCTCCAGGTCGTGGCGCCTTTCGGCGGGCGCGACCAGGAGCTGCGCTTCGAGGAGCTTGTCCAGGCCGAGCAGGGTCTGGTTGCGGCGCAGCTCGTCCTTCACCAGCTTGTATGCCGTCTCGGGGCCTTCGGAGTCCAGCGTCGACTGGAAGGCGACATCGAGCAGGTCGAGCGAAGGAAAGCTCGCCAGGTAGCCGCGCAGCAGCGTGAGCCCCTCCTCGGCGCGCCCGAGCGCGCGATGGCTCTCGAGCAGGCGCTGCGCGACCAGCGCGAGATACGCCGGGTTCTGCTGCTCGATCCGCTTCCATGCCTGGATGGCGCCGTCGTGATCGCCCGAGGCCGCCGTGATATCGCCGAGGATGATGTTGGCGCGGACGCATTTGCGGTGCGCGGCCAGCGCCGCCTCCAGGTGGCGCTTGGCCCCTTCCGGGCGCGAATGCGTCACTTCCGACACCGCGAGCTCGCAGTAGTAATTCGCGATTTCCTTCTGCGCGGACTGACCGGAGTCCTTTTGCAGCTCGAGCGCGATCCCGACGGCCTTCATCCAGTCCTTTTCCTGCTGGTAGATCTCGAGCAGGAACTTCAGCGCCTCGGCACGGTGCGGCGAGTCCTTGAGCTTGACGAACATCTCCTCCGCGCGATCCAGGAGCCCGGCCTTGAGATAGTCCTGCCCGAGTT
>DATHJM010000139.1:0-20461 GCA_035489775.1 Burkholderiales bacterium | reverse complement strand
CCTGCAGCGCGTCGAGGCGCACCGTCAGCAGCGTCTCGGCCGCCTGGCGCGGGCCCATCACGGCAATGCGCGCATTCGGCCACATGAACAGCAGCCTCGGGCCGAAGGCGCGGCCGCACATGCCGTAGTTGCCGGCGCCGTAGGAGCCGCCGATGATGACGGTGAATTTCGGCACCCGGCTGCACGCGACCGCGGTCACCATCTTGGCGCCGTCCTTGGCGATTCCGCCCGCCTCGTATTTTTTTCCCACCATGAAGCCCGTGATGTTCTGGAGGAAGAGGAGCGGAATCCCGCGCTGGCTGCAAAGCTCGATGAAGTGCGTGCCTTTCAGCGCGGATTCCGAGAAGAGAATCCCGTTGTTCGCGACGATGCCGATCGGGTAGCCCCAGATGCGCGCGAACCCGGTCACCAGCGTGGCGCCGTAGTCCGCCTTGAATTCGTCGAGCTCGCTGGCGTCGACGATGCGCGCGATCGCCTCGCGCACGTCGTAGGGTTTTCGCTTGTCGGCCGGGATGACCCCGTGCAATTCGCCGGCGGGGTAGAGCGGCTCGACCGGCTCGCGCAGCGCGAGGCTCGCGTTCTTCGCCTTGCCGAGGTTGGCCACGATAGCGCGGGCGATCGCGAGCGCGTGGGCGTCGTTTTGCGCGTAGTGATCGGCGACGCCCGATTGTCGCGTGTGCACCTCCGCGCCACCGAGCTCTTCCGGGGAGACGATTTCTCCGGTCGCGGCTTTTACGAGCGGCGGTCCGGCGAGAAAAATCGTTCCCTGCCCTTTGACGATGATGGATTCGTCGGACATGGCCGGCACGTAGGCGCCGCCGGCCGTGCACGAGCCCATCACCGCTGCGATCTGCGGAATTCCGGCAGCCGACATCGTCGCCTGGTTGTAGAAGATGCGGCCGAAATGCTCCCGGTCGGGAAAGACGTCGTCCTGCTCCGGCAGGAACGCACCGCCCGAGTCGACCAGGTAAATGCAGGGAAGCCGGTTCTGAAGCGCGATCTCCTGCGCGCGCAGGTGCTTCTTCACCGTGATGGGGTAGTAGGTTCCGCCCTTGACCGTGGCGTCGTTCACGACCACCACGCACTCCCTGCCCGAGACGCGGCCGACGCCGGTGATTATGCCGGCGCCCGGCGCTTCGTCCTCGTACACGCCGAACGCGGCAAGCTGGGAAAGTTCGAGGAACGGCGAGCCCGGGTCGAGCAGCAGTCGCAGGCGCTCGCGCGGCAGCAATTTTCCGCGCCCGGTGTGCCTGGTGCGCGCCGCCTCGTCGCCCCCGAGCGCGACGCGCTCGACCTTGGCGCGCAGGTCGGCAACCAGCTCCGCCATCGCCCCGGCGTTCGCCTGGAACTCCTCCGAGCGCGGATTCAGCTTGCTTTTGATGACGGGCATCTCACCAGCCGCCGGTGGCAAGCCATCTGTCGATCTGGTCCAGCCTGTCCGAGCCCCAAAAGGATTCGCCGTCGACGATGGTGTAGGGCGAGCCGAACGCGCCGCGGGAGATCGCCTTGTCCACCTCGGTCCTGGTGCGGTCCTTGATCGCCTGATCGCCGATGCCGGTGCGGACTTCGTCGGCCTTCAGGCCGAACTTGGCGCACACTGCGACGGTGTTATCGGCGCTGGAAATGTCGACGTCGTCTACGAAGTAGGCGCGGTAGAGAGCCTTGGCGAGGTCCTTGGCGCGCCTGGGTTCCTTTGCCTCCAGCCAGTAGAAAGCGCGGCAAGGTGAAACCGAGGAAATGGGAAAAACCGTAGGGTGGCGGTAGGGAACGCCGTGATACTTGGCCGTGCGGATCATGTCGTGCAAGTGGTAGTCGCCCTTGATCGGTATGCTGGGCAGTGGCGCGCCGCCGGTCGTTTTGAACGCGACTCCGAGAAGGAACGGCCTCCAGGTCACCTCGCGTCCATGTTTCGCAGCGAGCGCATCGATCTTGTCGCTCGCGATGTAGCCGTACGGCGAGGAAAAGTCGAAATAGAACTCGATCGGATTCGGCATCACGCAATCTCGATGGCCATGGCGGTCGCCTCGCCCCCGCCGATGCACAGGCTCGCGATGCCCCGCCTGCCCCCGGTCTTCCGCAGCGCGCCGATCAGGGTGACGAGGATGCGCGCGCCCGAGGCGCCGATCGGATGGCCGAGCGCGCAGGCACCGCCGTGAATGTTGACCCGGTCGTGCGGCAATCCATGCTCTTTCATCGCCGCCATGGTGACCACCGCGAAGGCCTCGTTGATCTCGTAGAGATCGACTTTGCCGGCGCTCCAGCCGGTAGTGTCGAAGAGCTTCTTGATCGCCCCCACCGGGGCGGTCGTGAACCATCCCGGCTCCTGGGAATGCGTGCTATGGCCGACGACTACCGCCAACGGCGCGAGGCCCAGTTTTCCGGCGGTGGAACGGCGCATCATGACCAGCGCCGCCGCTCCATCGGAAATCGAGCTCGAATTCGCCGCGGTCACCGTGCCGTCCTTGCGGAACGCGGGCTTCAGCGTGGGGATCTTCTCGAAATTGGCTTTGAAAGGCGGCTCGTCCTGCTCCATGAAGCGCTCGTTTTTCCCCGCCTTGATCGCCAGCGGCGTGATCTCCCAGGCGAAAGCGCCGTTCTTGCTGGCGGCTTGCGCGCGCTCGAGCGATGCGATCGCGAATTTGTCCTGCTCTTCCCGGGTGAAGCCGTACTTCCCCGCACAGTCTTCGGCGAAGCTGCCCATCAATTTGCCCTTGTCGTAGGCGTCCTCCAGTCCGTCCAGGAACATGTGGTCGATGACCTGCTGATGGCCCATGCGGTAACCCGAGCGCGCCTTCGGAAGCAGATAAGGGGCGTTGGTCATGGATTCCATGCCGCCCGCAACCATGATTTCCCTGCCGCCCGCGGCGAGCATGTCATGCGCGAACATCGCCGCCTTCATTCCCGATCCGCACATCTTGTTCACCGTCGTGCTCCCGGTCGACAAGGGAAGCCCGGCGGCGATCGCAGCCTGGCGCGCCGGCGCCTGGCCCTGGCCGGCGGGCAGCACGCAGCCCATGATCACCTCCTCGACCTGTTCGGGCTTGATACCCGCTCGCTCGACCGCGGCGCGGATCGCGGCTGCGCCGAGCTGCGGAGCCGGGAAATCCTTCAATTCACCCTGAAAAGCGCCCATGGGTGTTCTTGCGGCAGAAACGATGACAACGGGATCGTTCAACATGTCGGTGTCCTCAGTGAGTCATATGAAGGTCGAATCTCAAGACGTCTCGGAAAACAGCTCCCGCCCGATCAGCCAGCGGCGGATCTCGGAAGTTCCCGCGCCGATCTCGTAGAGCTTGGCGTCGCGCCATAGGCGCCCGGTCGGCGTGTCGTTGATGTAGCCCATCCCGCCCAGGCACTGGATCGCTTCGCCTGCCATCCAGGTGGCCTTTTCCGAGGCGTAGAGAATCGCTCCGGCCGCATCCTTGCGCGTGGTTTCGCCGCGGTCGCAGGCTTGGCCGACGGCGTACACGTAGGCGCGGCAGGCGTTCAACGTTGTGTACATGTCGGCGAGTTTTCCCTGCATCAACTGGAATTCCCCGATCGGCTGGCCGAACTGCTTGCGGTCGTGAACGTATGGCACGACCACGTCCATGCAGGCCTGCATGATGCCCAGCGGGCCGCCGGCGAGCACCGCGCGCTCATAATCGAGCCCTGACATCAGGACGTTCACGCCGCTTCCGGGTTCGGAAAGCACGTTCCCCTCCGGCACCTCGCAATCCTGGAACACGAGCTCGCAGGTGTTCGAGCCGCGCATGCCCAGCTTGTCGAGCTTTTGCGCCGTGGAAAAACCCTTGACGCCTTTTTCCACGATGAAGGCGGTGATTCCGCGTGGACCGGCGTCAGCGTCGGTCTTGGCGTAGACCACCAGCACGTCGGCATCCGGGCCGTTGGTGATCCACATCTTGCTGCCGTTCAGGACAAACCTGCCCTTGCGGTATTCGGCCCGGGTTTTCATCGAGACGACATCCGAGCCCGAACCGGGCTCGGACATGGCGAGCGCGCCGACCCACTCGCCCGCGACGAGCTTCGGCAGGTATTTGCGCTTCTGAGCCTCGGTCCCGTTCCTGCGGATCTGGTTGACGCAGAGATTGGAGTGCGCGCCGTAGGAAAGACCCACGGATGCCGAAGCCCGGCTGATTTCCTCCATCGCGACGATATGCGCCGCGTAACCCATCATGGTGCCGCCGTATGCCTCCTCCGCGGTGACACCGAGAAGCCCGAGCGCGCCCATCTTCTTCCACAGATCGGCGGGGAACTGGTTGGAGCGGTCGATCTCGGCGGCACGCGGGGCGATCTCGGCCGCCGCGAAGCCGCGCACCGTGGCACGAAGCATGTCGATGTCCTCGCCAAGGGCGAAGCGCAGCCCCGGCAACTCGATCGCCGGGGTGCCGCCGGAGAGGTTGCGGGCTCGATCCATTGCAGGCGCTTTCGGAGGGGAAAAAAGACTTTACTTTACGTTTACGTAAACGTCAATCACGCGCGTCAGGTATGCCGGGCCCGGGCGGGCGGCCTGCGGCGCCGGGCGCTCACGAGGATCTTGCGCGACTGGCGCTCGAACGCGCGGATCTCGGAGAGCACCTCCTCGATCTCTTCGCGCTGGCGCTCGAGCTGCTCGCGGCGGGCGGTAAGCGCAGCTACGAACTTCTCCAGCTGCGGCCGCTCGTCCGGCGCAGAATCGTAGAGTTCCAGCATCTCGCGAACCTCGGCGAGGGAGAAGCCGAGCCGCTTGCCGCGCAGGATCAGCTTCAGGCGCACCCAGTCGCGCTTGGTGTAGACGCGCCGCGTGCCGTCGCGCCCGGGACTCAGCAGGCCTTCGTCCTCGTAGAAGCGGATAGCGCGGTGGGTCACGTCGAACTCGCGTGCAAGGTCGGCGATGCGGTAGGTTTCGGCGGGCTCGTTCATCGGCGAAAATGCAAAGGGCTGGCGGACGGTTCTGTGGCGGGCGGCGCCATAATCTGCGAGAATTCGCAACTTCGCCGCTGGAAGCCGGGATTCTACTCCGACCTCCTCGCGCCATCCAAAGCGCATGACCCCCGAATCCATCCTGGAGTATCCGCATGCGGCGCCGCCGGCTCCCGGCGAGACGCTGCAGGTCGCGCCCGGCGTGCACTGGCTGCGCATGCCGCTGCCGTTTGCGCTCGACCACATCAATCTTTGGCTCCTCGAAGACGAATTGGACGGAAATGCGGGCTGGACCATCATCGACTGCGGCATAGGCGACGACGCCACGCGCGCGCTGTGGGAGCGCATTTTCGCCGGACGCATTGCGGGGCGCCCGATCAGGCGCCTCGTCGTCACCCACCATCATCCCGACCACGCGGGTCTGGCGTCGTGGCTGACCGAGCGCACCGGCGCCGAATTCTGGATGCCGCAGGCCGAGTATTTCGCCGCGCACGCGATGCGCGAAGGAAGCGCGGGTTTCGGTTTCGACAACGTCATTGCGATGTTCGAGCGCAACGGGCTCGCCGGAGAGAAACTGACGCTGATCCAGCAGCGCCGCAGCAACTACCGCAGCCGGGTGCCCGGCTTTCCCTCCGGCTACCGGCGGTTGATGGACGGGCAGGCGCATCGCATCGGCGGCCGCGATTGGAAGATCATCATGGGTTACGGTCATGCGCCCGAGCACGCTGCCCTTTACAGCGAGGAGCTCGGCGTCCTCATTTCCGGCGACATGGTGCTCCCCAGGATCTCGACCAATGTCAGCGTGTGGGCGAACGAGCCTGAGGGAAACCCGCTCGCGCTTTTCCTCGACTCGATATCCCGCTACGCCGGGTTGCCCGCGACGACGCTCACCTTGCCTTCGCACGGGCTGCCGTTCAGGGGTATGCGCGAGCGCATCGCGCAGCTCCAGGAGCATCACCGCCTGCGGCTTGCCGAGCTGCATGAAGCCTGCGATACGCCCAGGGCCGCAGCAGACGTGCTCGATACGCTGTTTCGCCGCAAACTCGATACGCACCAGCTATTCTTCGCCATGGGCGAGGCAATGGCTCACCTCCACCTTCTCCATTACGAGGGGCGCTTGAAGCGCTCAGTCGGCGCCGACGGCGTGATTCGCTACGCTCAAAACTAGCAACATGCCAGAAACGCAGTTCCCACCCGATCCCGCGCGGAGCGCGAAAGTATTCGCCGAGGTGGCGGAGCGCTCCAGCCGCCTCATGGCTGAGTTTCTGCAGCGCCAGGCGGGCGGCAACGGCGTCGCCTACAGCGACGAATTCGGAATCGCCCGCGCATTCATGGACCTTTCAGCGAGCATGCTGGCCAATCCCTGGAAGCTCGCGGAGATGCAGACAAAGATGTTCTGGGATCACGTCGCTCTCTGGCAGTCGACGACGCTGCGCATGCTGGGAGAGGATACCCAGCGCGTCGCCGAGCCCGCCAAGGGCGACACCCGCTTTCGCGAGGCGGACTGGCAGGACCAGTTCCTGTTCGACTACATCAAGCAGTCCTACCTGATCGCCGCGCGCCACATGCACGACGCCGTCTCCTCCGTCGAGGGCTTGCCGGAGGAGACACAGAAGAAGGTGAATTTCTATACGCGCCAATACATCGACGCACTGTCGCCGTCGAACTTCGCTCTCACCAACCCGCAGGTGCTGCGCGAGACCCTGCGGTCGGGAGGGCAGAACCTGCTCAACGGCTTGAACAACCTGCTTGCCGACATCGAGCACGGCGGCATCCGCATGGCCGACGAAAAGGCATTCAAGGTCGGCGTGAATGTCGCCACCACTTCCGGCAAGGTGGTCTTCCAGAATGACTTGATGCAGCTCATCCAGTATGCCCCGAGCACCGGCACGGTTTCCAGACGGCCGCTTCTGATCATGCCGCCCTGGATCAACAAGTATTACATTCTCGACCTGCGTGAGAAGAATTCTTTCGTCCGCTGGGCGGTGGACCAGGGACATACCGTGTTCGTGATCTCCTGGGTCAACCCGGACGGGCGCTATGCCGACAAGACCTTCGAGAATTACATGTTCGAGGGGCCGCTTGCTGCGATCGATGCGATCGGCAAGGCGACCGGGGAGAACAGGGTCAACGTCATCGGCTACTGCCTCGGAGGGACGCTTCTCGGCGCTACGCTTGCGTGGATGGCCGAAAAAGGCGACGAGCGCGCGGCCTCGGCGACGTTCCTCGCATCGCTGCTCGATTTTTCCATTCCGGGCGAGCTTGGAGTGTTCATCGACGAGGCGCAGGTCGAAAATCTCGAGCGTCGCATGAACGAGCGCGGCTACCTCGAAGGCTCCGAGATGGCGGCCACTTTCAACATGCTGCGCGCGAACGACCTGGTCTGGTCCTTCGTCGTCAACAACTATCTGCTCGGCAAGGACCCGTTTCCGTTCGACCTTCTGTACTGGAACTCCGATTCCACGCGCATGCCGGCGAAAATGCACAGCTTCTACCTGCGCAACATGTACCTCGCCAACCGGCTCAAGGAACCCGGCGGCATCACGTTGGGCGGCGTGCCGATCGATCTCGGGAAGATTGCGATACCCGCCTATTTCGTTTCTACGCTCGAGGATCACATCGCGCCGTGGAAATCCACCTACAAGGGCGCGCGCATTCTGTCCGGATCCAAGCGGTTCGTGCTCGGAGGCTCCGGTCATATTGCCGGCATCGTGAATCCGCCGTCGGCGAAAAAATACGGCTACTGGACCGGATCCGAGCTCCCCGAATCCGCCGAGGAATGGCAGGCGGGGGCGAGCAGGAACGAAGACTCGTGGTGGATCGACTGGCAGGCCTGGATCGCCGGCCTGAACGGGCCCGACCTGGTACCGGCCCGCGTTCCGGGCAGGGGCGCGCTGCCGGCGCTCGAGGACGCTCCGGGGTCTTATGTGAGCGTCCGCGCGTGAGCCGCGTGCCTCCCGGGAGAATCACCCGGCGGAGTGACCTAGCCTCTCGCGAAATTGCCGGAGATACCCCAAACTCCTGATCGCGCGGCTGCCGTACCAAGCAGTCATTTCCCCGTCGATGAGCGCGATTTTCTTTTCCCGCATGGGCGATGCGGCGCGAAGCTCCGTGACGTGCGCCTCGCGGAAGAGGTACGGTTCGCTCGACAGCAGCACGACGCGGGCGCCGTCGAGCAGGTCGCTGTCGAGCTCGATCTCCGGGTAGCGGTCGGCGCAGGTCGCCGGGACGGTTTCCCATTTGACCAGGGCGAGCATCCGCGAGACGTAGGTGTCGCGCGACACCGTCATCCAGGGATTTTTCCATATCAGGTAGAGCACGCGATCGGGCCGAAACGCCCGCGCCACCGACTGCAGCGCCGCGTACGCTGCCTCGAATTCGCGGCACAGCCCTTCGGCCAGGTCCTCGCGCCCGAATATTCCGCCGATCAGCCGGTAGAGCGCCAGGTTGTCGATGGGCGCGAGCGGGTGCGTCACGATCAGCTCGGGAACGAACTCCGCGAGCGCGCGCGCGTCTTCCTTCCTGTTCTCGTCGATGTTGAGGATGACGTGGGTGGGCCGCAGCGCGCGCAGCTTGTCCAGATCGACATCCTTGGTGCCGCCGACTTTGGGGATACGGCGGACGATCTCGCGAGGATGGATGCAGAAACCGGTTCGGCCCACGAGTTGCGCCGCGAGTCCAAGATCGCAGACGAGTTCCGTAATGCTCGGGACGAGACTCACGATGCGCGCATCGCACCGCGCCGGCGCGTGCCTTGTTCCCACGGCGTCGACCAGTCCTCCCTTCGGCCCGCTCACGGGGGGAGGCCGCGCGCCTTTCGCGGTGCGCGCGCGAACAAGCGGTCGAACAGCCAGCGCGGCAGGTGGCGAAGCACGAGCGAGACGATCGCCATCTGCCAGGGAATGACGGCGAAGCGGCGTTTTCCCGCGATGACGCGCGCGAACCGCCGGGCCGCCTCGTCCGCGTCCATGATGAACGGCATGCGGTAGCGATTTGCGGCAGTCATCGGGGTTCGGATGTAGCCGGGACAGATCGTCACCACGGCCACGCCCGAGCCGTGGAGTTCAACGCGCAAACTCTCCAGATAGGTGATTGCAGCCGATTTGGAGGCGCTGTAGGCGCTCCCGCCGGGCAGGCCGCGAAAGCCGGCCACGCTGGCGATGCCGACCAGTGTGCCGCTCGCACGCGCGCGCATGGGCGCGACAAACGGCTGAAACGTCACGGCCATTCCGAACACGTTGGTGTCCATGATCCTGCGGAATGCGGAGAGATCCTCCGGATTTTCGGTCAGCGTGCCGGCGCTGACGCCAGCATTCGCGATCACGATGTCGGGCACTCCGAACCGTTCCATGAAATCCTCTGCCGCGGCCTTCAGGCTGGCGGAATCGGTCACGTCCGCTTGGTAGCAGGACCCGGCGCATCGCAAGCTCGAGAAGAGCGCCTGTGTCGACGCAAGGCGTCTTGCGCACAGGCCGAGCACAGCCCCCCGGCGTGCGTAGTGCGCCGCGAGTGCGGCGCCGATCCCGCTCGATGCGCCGGTGATGAAGACCTTGGGGCTGGATGACACCGGACGGCAGGAGGCGGCGCTTATCGGACGCGCTCTTCGCGCGCGAGCTTCACCAGATGATCGACCACCTGGATGACCTGCTGGGTGCCGCCCGCCAGGCGTGCCGAAGTGAGGAACCTGCCGTCGACGATGAATGTCGGCACCCCGCGCACATCGTAGGACTTCAACAGCTCGCGCGCTTGCGCGACCTTGGCCGCGACTCCCGAGGAGCCGTAAGTCTCCACGAATTTCTGCCGGTCCATGCCGTTACGCGCGGCCCAGTCGGCCATGATTTTCTCGTCGTCCAGCTTTACGTCTTCGAAGTGAATATGGTCGTAGACCGGCCAGTGAAGTCGGTCGACCTGTCCCAGCGTTTCGAGGGTATAGAACAGTTTCGCGAAAGATTCCCACGCTTGCGTGGAAAGCGCCGGCACGCGACGGATTGCGACATATTCCGGCGCAGTGCCGAGCCAGCGGGAAAGGAACGGCTGGGTTTCGTAGCAGACCGGGCAACCGTAGTAGAAGAATTCGATCACTTCAATGCGTCCGCCCGCGGCGGCCGGACGCTGAGGTTCGATGCGCTGGAATTCGCGCCCCTGCTCGATCTGCGCTGATGCGGTGCCGGCGAGCACGGCGAACGCCGACGCGAGCAGCCATTCCATCAGGCGGCCTCGCAGTTTCATTCGCTCGGCGCGCGAGTCGCGGCCGCCACGCTAGGGCTTTGCTTTCGCAAGTTGCTTGCGGGTTTCACCGATTAGAAAGTCTGCGGTGGCCAGCATCGCCTTGCGCGACGTGCTCGCAATGACGAGGTAGCGGCCCTGCACGGCTAGAGCCGGCACTCCGTCGAGTCGGTAGGTGCGGCCCATCTGCGACGCGCGGCGCAGCTTGCTTTCGACCGTAAATGAGCGGAAAGCAGCGTCGTATTTGGCCATGTCCACGTTCTGCTTGGCTAGCCATTCCGCCGTCCATTTTGCGAAGGCTTCGCCGCGCAGCCTTACGCCGCCCTGCTGGTGGATGGTATCGAACAACGGCCGATGCAGCCGCTCGAGCTCTCCGATGGCCTCCAGCGTGTAGAAAATCCGGGCGTCGATCCCCCAGTCGTCGTTCAGAATTCCCGGAATGCGCTTGAACTGCACGTCGCGCGGGAGTCGCTTCGCCCAGGCCTCGAGATCCGGCTCCAGCGCGTAGCAATGCGGGCAGCGATACCAGAAAAACTCGAGCACTTCGACCTTGCCGGAGGACTCGACCGCCTGGGGCGGCTTCAACTCGATGTAATCGACGCCCTCGACGGGCGAACCTTGAGCGTGCGCGGCAAAGGCGAGGAGCAGGCCGGAAAAGACGCTCAGCAGACGAAAAACCATGGGGCTTTCTCCTTGAGGTGCTGATTCAATTGGTGGCGACGTCCGTGATTCTGACCAGCGACGCGTCCACTCCGTTCTGCGTCAGCTGCTGCCGGATGCGGTTGATCTCGTCGACGCGGGTGTAGGGCCCGAGCCGCACTCGATACCACACGCCTTTTTCGGCGAGATTGGCAGGCTCGACGCCCGCTTCCAAGCCCATCAACGCCAGCCTTGCCTTGAGGTTGTCTGCATCGGCGGGGTTCTGGAACGAGCCGGCCTGAAGGAAATAGCTGTCCTTGGGTGCGCCGGGCTTGCCCGCTTGCTTGGCCGCCTCCCGCATCTGGCGTTCGGTGACCGGCTCTTCCCTTCCTGGAAGGATCCGGTAGAAATCAAAGCGAGGCTTTTCCTCCGCCTTGGCCGACTTGGAAGGCTCGGGCAGTTTCTGATCGGCGGGCGTAGCTTTGTCCTGCGCCCGCGCCCTGTCGGCGAATGGAATGGGTGTCTTGAAAAAATAGATCGCGATTCCGGCCGCTACACCAAGGCCCAGCAGAAAACCGAAAAAAAGGCCGATCAGAAAACTACCGGATAAGTCCGGTCTGGTTGGGGGTATTTTTTTGTAGTCGAAACTCATCGGGGCAAGGACCGGAGTCGGGCGTCACATTTTCTCGGGCTGGCTGACGCCCAGCAGCGAAAGCCCGTTGCGAATCACTTGGCGCACGGCAAGGCACAGCGCCAGCCGCGCCGATCGCAGCGGCGCCTCGGCAACCAGCATGCGTTCAGCATTATAGTAACTGTGAAATTCGCCTGCCAGCTCGCGCAGGTAAAAAGCAATCTGGTGCGGAGCGAGCTCGGCCTCGGCGTTTTCGAGCACCTCGGGATACTCACCCAATCGCTGCAGCAACGCCAGCTCGCGAACTCCGGTGAGGGGCGTGAGATCGGCGGCCGCGAGATCCGGATCCGGGCCGCCGAACAGCGTTTTCCTTTGCTCGAGCAACGAGCAGATGCGTGCGTGCGCCATCTGGACATAGTAGACGGGATTCTCTTCCGATTGCGACTTGGCGAGATCGACATCGAACACAAATTCGGTCTCAGCCTTGCGCGAAAGGAGAAAAAAGCGCACCGCGTCGCGTCCGACCTCGTCGATCAGCTCGCGCAGCGTGACATACGAGCCGGCCCGCTTGGAGATCTTCATCTCGGCGCCGCCCTTCATCACCGTCACCATCCTGTGCAGGATGTAATTCGGATAATCGCTCGGAATGCCGCGCTCCCATTTCGACGACGCGGCCTGCAACCCGGCGCGGACCCGCGTCACCGTGCTGTGATGGTCGGCTCCCTGGATGTTTATCGCACGGGTGAAGCCGCGCTCCCACTTGGTCAAGTGGTAGGCGACGTCGGGAACGAAGTAGGTGTATTCGCCATCGGATTTGCGCATCACACGGTCCTTGTCGTCGCCATACTCGGTGGTCTTGAGCCAGAGCGCACCGTCCCGCTCAAAGGCCTTGCCCGCTTCGATCAGGGATTGGACAGTTTTCGCGACTCGGCTGTCTCGGTAAAGGGAGGACTCCAGGTAGTAGTTGTCGAAGCGCACCCCGAACCCCTGCAAGTCGAGATCCTGCTCGCGACGAAGCTCGGCCACGGCAAAGCGGGTCACGGCTTCGAGGTTCTCCCTGTCCTTGTTTCCTGCGTCCAGATATTTTTCGGCGATCTCCCGTACATAGTCGCCGTGGTACCCGTCGGCGGGAAATTCCGCCGGCACTCCGAGTTTTTCTCGAATCCGCGCCTGAACCGAGAGTCCGAGATTTCGGATCTGCGCGCCAGCGTCGTTGTAGTAGAACTCGCGCGTCACGCGCCAGCCCTGTGATTCGAGCAGAGCGCCGATCGCGTCGCCGAGTGCCGCCTGCCTGCCATGCCCGACGTGAAGCGGACCGGTGGGATTGGCCGAGACGAACTCCACGATCACCGGCCGGCCGCCGGCGCGGTCGGCGCGGCCGTAGCGGTCGCCCGCGGCCAATACGGTCTTCACCGTGTGCTGCTTTGCAGCCGGGTGCACGCGAAAATTGATGAAGCCGGGACGGGTGAATTCCGCAGTCACCCAATCCGAAGGCGGAATGGCTTCAACAAGGGCCTCCGCCGTCTCGACCGGCGGTATTTTCAGCTTCCGCGCGAGCTGCATCGCCAGCGGCGAAGAGTAATCGCCATGTTGTGCTTGCTTGGGGCGTTCGAGCGAAATCAGCGATCCCGGCTGCTGCGGGGCGACCTTGGCAAGCGCACGGGTGAGCAGCTCGGTGATATGGGACTTGATCTCGGCGGACATCGAGGGGCCGTATTATACGCGGGCCTCGATCATCTTCGGCCGTGCAAAAGGTAGAATACCGTCTGCCTCAACTTTCCGATATGGAGTTCGAACTTGGGCAAAGGCGATAAGCGCACATTCCGCGGCAAGGTCTTCAAGGGATCGCACGGCAAGACCCGGCCGCGTAAGGCGAAGAAAAAACCGGCCAAGAGACCCGCCTGATTTCCGCAGGCGGTCAGAACTCTATCGGATCCACGTCCAGATGCCAGCGCACCCCGTGCGCGGGCGTGCGGTACAGCGAGTCGCTCCACTCGCGCAGGAACGCCTGCAGCCGCGGTCGCGAGCGCGATTGCAGCAGCACCTGCGCGCGCTCCATTCCCGCGAGGCGTGCGAGCGACATCGGGGCCGGATCGAACACGGTGATCGAAGCGCCCTTTTGCGGTGCGTGCCCGATCGCAGAGCGCAGGAAGCGCAGCGCGCGGACGGAGTCTCGGCTTTCCGCGCGCAGCGCTGCTTCGAAGACGAAGGGAGGAAATCCCGCCTCGCGGCGCTCGGCGAGCAGGCTCCCTGCAAAGCCCGTGTAGTCATGGCGCGCCAGTGATTGGTACAGAGGATGGTCCGGGTAGCGCGTCTGGATCAGTACCTCGCCCGGCAGGTTCGAACGGCCGGCGCGTCCCGCTACCTGCTGCAACTGAGCAAAGGCCCTCTCGCTTGCCCGATAGTCGCTCGCGAACAAGCCGCTGTCGGCGTTTAGCACGCCTGCAAGCGTCAAGCGCTCGAAATGGTGGCCCTTGGCGAGAATCTGCGTGCCGACGAGGATGTCGGCGTGCGTGGCGCGCTCGAGCAGATCTTCGAGCCTGTTCCTCGCGCGCACCGCGTCGCTATCCACGCGCAGGATGCGCGCCCGCGGGAATTTTTCCCCGAGCACGAGTTCGATCCGCTGCGTCCCGCGTCCGAATGCCTGCAAATCGGGGTTGCCGCATTCCGGACAGGCGCGCGGAATACCCTCGGCCAATCCGCAATGGTGGCAACGCAGCCGCTGCACCGCCAGATGCACGACCATGTTCGCCGAGCAGCGGCTGCAGCCCTTGACCCAGCCGCAGGCGGGGCAGGCGAGCGCCGGCGCATAGCCGCGGCGATTGAGGAAAACGAGCGATTGCTCCCCACGCACAAGGCGCGCTGCGAGCGCCTCGAGAAGCGGACTGGCAATCCCCTCCTGGGGCGGATGCACCCGCGTGTCGATCAGGCGTATTGCAGGCAGTGCCGCCCGGTCTATGGCGCGTCGCGACAGGGATACCAGTTCGTATTTACCTGAGGTCGCGTGCTGGAAGCTTTCCAGCGAAGGCGTGGCCGAGCACAGAACGACCGGCGCGCCGGCGATCTGAGCCCGCGTGATTGCGAGGTCGCGTGCCGAGTAGCGCACGCCCTCTCGTTGTTTGAACGAGGCGTCCTGCTCTTCATCGACCACGATCAGTCCCAGGCGGGGGAGCGGGGTGAATACGGCGAGCCGCGTGCCGAGCACGATGTCGGCGCGACCGTTGTGGGCGAGGAGCCACCCGCGGACGCGCTCCAGCTCGGCCATGGCACTCGTCTGCGTGACGATGCATGCGCCCGGGAATCGGTCGCGGAACGCGGCCTCGAGGGCGGGAGTGAGCGCTATCTCGGGTACCAGAATGAGGGCTTGCTTGCGGCGGGCGAGGACCTCCGCAATCAGGTGGAGATAGATCTCGGTCTTGCCGCTGCCGGTGACGCCAAAGAGCAGGCTCACCCGGAATTTCCCCAGGCCGCAGCGCAAAACGCCGATAGCCTGACGCTGCTCTGAAGTCAGTTCGTACGCGTGCACAAAACGGGGTTCGGACCGCTCCGGCTCGCTGGGAGCGATCCAACCCGTTTCAATGCCGCGCGCCAGCAGGCTGCGTGCTCCCCTCGCATGTGCGTCGAGGTCCGATTCTGACGCCCGGCCCTGTGCGAGCCGCGAAAGCAGCGCGCGCAAGCGCCGGTGCCGCGATGGAGCCGCCGCAAGCGCGTCCTTCCCGTTCGGCGTAAGGACGTAGTCGCGCGGGAGGATGGGAACGGTCTTGGCGGTGCGCAGTCGCGGCGGTAAGGCCGCAGCCACTACTTCGCCGAGCGGGCCTTGGTAATAGGCACTGCAGAATTCCACCAGCGCAAGCCACTCGCGCGGAAGGGGCGCCACATCGCGTAAAATTTTTTCGACCGAGCGCAGTCGGGAATCCGTTACCCTGGATTTCGTCGCTACCTCCCAGATCAGGCCGACCAGGCGTTTTTTTCCGAACGGAACGAGAACCCGATAGCCGATCTCCGCCCGGGTCGCATCCTCCGAGCGGTAATCGAACAACTTCGGCAGCGGCACATCGAGAGCGACGCGCAGGATCGTCATCGGTACGGATTGGAGCACGTCGGCGTGCTATTCAAGTGATTTCTTCGGCCGCTTCGATAAAGTGCTTGGTTGTCTGAGGTTTTCCGGGTTTTTCACAGAATTTGTGAGTAACTGTGTGAATAAGGCCTTCACGCTACTGTAACTCACACTTCTGCAAGGAAATTTTCTTGCTGCTCAAAATGCGAGCGCGTTGAAATCCACTAATAAATCAGTGGATTGCAGACCTCTCGGGGGAAGTGCTCGAAACTCCGCGCCAGACGGGGCTTTGCGGGCAGCGTTGTGTATAAGTCGTTTTGGTGCGACTTGCCCGCAAGCAGCCTTTTTTTGCCCCGCTCAATGGAATTTCGGACTCAGTTCGTGCACCGCAGCGACCAGTGCAGCAACGTTTTCCGGATCCGCGAACTGGGGAACGCCGTGGCCGAGATTGAATACGTGGCCGGATCCGCTCCCGAAGGATTCGAGGGCGTTTCGCACTTCCCGTCGGACCGCCTCCGGCGAGGCGAGCAGGACCGCGGGATCGATATTGCCCTGAAGCGCCGTGCCAGTGCCGATGCGCCGGCGCGCATCGCTCAGGTCCACGGTCCAGTCCAGGCCGACGCAATCGCATCCGGTCGCGGCGATCCGCTCGAGCCACGGCGCTCCGCCCTTCGTGAAGACTATGACCGGCACCCGCTCTGCGCCAGCGCCACGCTTGAGCTGGGACAGCACCCTCTGGATGTATTCGAGCGAGAACTGCCGGTACGCCGCCGCTGAAAGGCTCCCGCCCCAGGTGTCGAAGATCATGAGCACGTTCACTCCAGCCTCGATCTGCGCGTTCAGAAGCGCCGCGACCGCCCTCGCATTGGTCTCGAGAATGCGGTGCAGGAGTTCAGGGCGTTGATACAGCATCAGCTTTACGTTGGGCCAATCGTCGCTCGCCTGCCCCTCCACCATGTAGCAGGCGAGCGTGTAGGGGCTGCCCGAGAATCCGATGAGCGGCACCTTCCCGGCGAGGCTGCGCCGGACCGCGACGATTGCGTCGGTGACGTAGCGCAAGGTCTCGCCCGGGTCGGGCGCGGACAGCTTGGTGATCGACGCCTCGTCGCGCAGCGGCCGCTCGAAGCGCGGCCCCTCGCCCTCTGCAAAGTAAAGCCCCAGTCCCATCGCGTCCGGAATCGTGAGGATGTCCGAGAACAGGATCGCCGCGTCCAGGGGAAACCGCTCGAGCGGCTGCAGCGTCACCTCCGCGGCGAGCGAGGGCGTCTTGCACAGGGCGAGGAAGCTCCCCGCGCGCCGCCGTGTTTCGTTGTATTCGGGAAGATAGCGCCCGGCCTGGCGCATCAGCCATACCGGTGTGTACGCGGTCGGCTGCCTGAAGAGCGCCCGTATCAGCGTGTCGTTCTGCAGCGCGGGCATCGGCTCAGAGCTTCATCAAGCGGCTGGTGATGAGTTCCCATTCGTCCGAGCTCACCGGTGTGATGGAGAGCCGGTTGCCGCGCGCAAGGGTGCGCATCTTGGAGAGTTCGCGGTGGCTGCGCAGCTCGGCGAGACCGACCAGCCGGGTCTTGCGGACGAACCGCACGTCGACGTTGAACCAGCGGGGTGACTCGCGCTTCGCCTCGGCGTCGAAGTAGGGACTTTTCCGATCGAACTGGCTTGCATCGGGATACGCCGCCGACGAGACTTCTGCGATGCCCGCGATGCCGGGCTCGGGACAGCTCGAGTGATAGAAGAAGACCTTGTCGCCGATCTGCATCTGCTTGAGCATGAAGTTGCGCGCCTGATAGTTGCGCACCCCGAACCAGGCCGTGGTCTTGCGGGGGGCTGCGGCGAGGTCGTCGATGCCGAACTCGTCGGGCTCGGATTTCATCAACCAGAAAGGCATGATCGGGGATCTCGATTCCGGGATCACAAACGAAAACGCAGGCAGGCGCCTGCGTTCTCATTTTCCTGCGTCTTCGTTTATCTGGAGTCCCCCGTCGGTGCCGCTAGAACCGGTTCCTGAACCTTTCGGTCAAGGTGGTCGCATTCCGGTCACATCAGGTACATCCGACTAGGGACGCGCGCAACAGTGACGCTTGGGTCTGCAACCAAATTCAAGCTGTTGGTTCAAGAATTTTACGGGTCTTGGCGTACACCACAGGGGACAATTCCTAAGGCACCGCCCGAGCTCACCTGACCGTCGCGCCTACGGTGCGAGGGCCTGATCGAGCGTCGCCTCCATTGCGGCCATTCTACGCCTGAGCCCTTCCATGTCAAAGCCGCTCGCGTTGCTTCTGGAGCTGAGCAGCTCGTGGGCGATGTTGAGCGCGGCCATGACGGCGATGCGCTCGGCGCTTGCGACCCGACCCGCGGTTTTGATCTCGGTCATCTTCCTGTCGAGATAGGCCACCGCCGAGAGGAGCGCGTTGCGCTCCTCGTCAGAACAGGCGACCTTGTAGGTCCGGCCCATGATGGTGACATCAAGGGTCTTGGATTTCTGATTCATCCGGAGTCTTATTCGGGGATCTGCTTGAGCAGGGTCTCGAGCCGACTGCGCGCCCCGTCGATCTTCTCGGCAAGCTGCCGCTTGTCGCCCTGCAAAGATGCCAGCTGCTGGCGCAGCCCCCGGTTTTCGTCGCGCAGCCGCTGGCATAGTCGTGCCGCCTGGCGAATTTTTTCTTCGAGGGTAGCCAATTCCGTGTCCATCGGCACACTATAGTTTGGAAAATCCTGTCAGGTCAAGGTGTAAGGATTCGTTTTCAATGTAGATTCCCGATGCCGGCGAAGGATAGAGCGCTGCGACTTGTGTTGTACAATCAACGCGCTCGTTCGAGGTGTCCTGGCGCGTGACACGCGCCGGGGTGAAACGGGAAAGAGGTGCGGAAGCGGATTCAGATCTAGGATTGGGAGGGGTTCGCCCCCGCCCGAATCCTGGTCCTGAGTCCTTCCAAAGCCTCTGCTGCCCCCGCAACGGTAAGTGGCGCGGGCGTATCAACCAGCAGCCCGAGTCCGGCGCTTTGCGCTCGACTCGAGCCCTGCCACTGGGAGCGCGAGCTCCCGGGAAGGCGATACGCACCGATCCCACAAGCCCGGAGACCGGCCTCGACCGATGGTGGGAAATGCCGCGGGGCGCGGTGCCAATCCGGTCTGTCCCGCAATTGCATTTCCTCTCGCAACTCGATGCCGGTACGCGGGGACGCATGCCGAGGGAGGAAACCTTGAAACGATCCATCACTGTCGCGTTCGTCGCGGCCGCGGCGCCGCTCGCGCTTGCTCAAACTCCGCAAGAGCCCGCCGTCATCGTTACGGCAACGCGCTTTCCCGAAAGCCGGCTCGAAGCGCCGATAGGCATGATCATTATCGGCGCCCAGGAGATCGCGCGGGACACCGCGCGATCTCTGCCTGACCTGCTGTCGCATCTCGGGGGCGTGCATGTGCGCGACAACTCGGGCTCGCCCGACACGCAGATCGATCTGCGAGGGTTCGGCATTACCGGCGACCAGAACACGTTGGTGCTGCTGGACGGGGTACGGTTAAACGAAAACGATCTCAATACCACCAAGCTTTCGGCGATCCCGCTGCAGTCGATCGAGCGCATCGAAATTGTGCCCGGCGGCGGTGCGGTGTTGTTCGGCGGCGGGGCAACCGGCGGCGCCATCAATATCATTACCAAGGCGCCGGTTTCGAATGTGAATACGGGCTCCGTTCTTGCCGGATACGGATCCTACGGAAGTGCCGAGGCAAGCGCGGGGGTCAACTCCGGCGGCAGGCCAATGGGCCTCGCGCTGAACGCCGGCCATCAGGAAAGCGACGGCTACCGGCGCAACAACCGCCTGCGCCAGGATAGCCTGATCGGCGGTTTGCGCTATAGCGAAGGGGAAACGAGTGTCGGTCTGAAACTGGGTGCCGATACCCAGAGCCTGCAATTGCCCGGAGTGCGCAGTGAAACCCAATACGAGAACGATCCGCGCGGCGCCGAAACGCCGGGAGATTGGTCCGAGCGCCTGGGCGGCTTCGCCACGCTCTCGTTCGAGCGGCCGCTCGGTTCGCTCGGTCTTGCCGCCGACCTCGGCTATCGTGCGAACGACTCCACTGCCTACTTCGCCGCCTTTGCGCCCACTTCATACAGCCGGATACGCCTGAGAAGCCTCGCGCTCTCGCCTCGCGTGCGCTGGCCGTTTGCCGCGCTCGGTATGGACAGCGTCCTCGTCGCCGGCCTCGATTGGGGCGACTGGGACTATGACCGCCGTTTTGCCTCCTCGCTGGGTGCGTTCGGTTCTCCTGGATCGAGTACTTCAGGCACGCAACAGAGCTTCGGCGTTTATGTGCAATATCATGGCCAACTTTCTCCAGCGACAAAGCTGACGGCAGGTGTACGCCAGCAACGGGTGGCGGATCATCGTATCGCGACGGGTTTCGGCGACTTCGACCAAAGCCAGACACAGACGCCGCACGCGGAAGAACTCGCCGTCAGTCAGGCGCTCGCCGAGCGCTGGCGGGTCTACGGCAGGCTCAGCACGAGTTTTCGCGTGGCCAATGTCGATGAAAACGGCAGCACCGTGAGCGGCGACCTGCTCAAGGCGCAGACCGCGCGCCACAAAGAGGCCGGCATCGAATATCGCCGGCCCGGCCTCAAGCTGCGCGCCAACGTCTATGAAATCAATCTCGATAACGAGATTTATTTCAGCCCGATTGTGATTCCGGTGGGCAGTATCTTCCCCGGCGCCAACGCCAATCTTTCTCCCACGCGCCGCAGCGGCGTCGAGCTCACGGAACGATGGGCGATTACACCCAACTTGGATCTGGCCGGCAGCTACGCTCACCAGTTGGCGAAATTCCGCGCCGGTGTCTACGGGGGGATAGACGTTTCGGGTAAGGACGTTCCGCTCGTGCCGCGACAGCTGGCGAGTTTGCGCATGTCGTGGCGCGTAGCGGAAAAGACCGTGCTCGGCGCTTCCGCCAAATACGTCGGTCGACAGCGCTACGATAACGACCAGGACAACGCTTTCCCCCGCCTTATG
>DATHJM010000138.1:0-5062 GCA_035489775.1 Burkholderiales bacterium | reverse complement strand
CTTGGCACCAGGTAGTAAGGCACGCGCAGCGCGACGCCGCCATTGTCCGACGCGCTTGCCGGCGTGATCTCGACAAGGCCTGCCACCTCGTGGAAGGCATCCGATGCGCCTGCCGTCGCCGCGGCAACATCGAGCGTCACCCTGATCTCGGTTTCGCCGTGGGCCGGGACTCGCACCGAGGTCCTGCTCAGGCTCAGGGTGTGCGGGCTGCCGGACGCGCCTGTCTGCGCGACGGTGAAGATCGCATCCCTGGAGCCGTGGTTGCGCAGAGAGATGTCTTTCGTCCTGTGGAACCTGTCGCTGAACTCCGCGAAGCCGAAGTTGAGAGAGGCGCCGAACCTCTGGCCCTCGGTGCGCGCAACCACCTGGGTCGCGGTCGAGCCCGCCGGCTGGACGAGGCCCGTTCCGCCGAGGCTGGTGGCGTACCCGAGCACGCCCGACGGACGCCCGGTGTTGACGATAGCCGCCTTGATGTCCCCTACTTTCCACTCCGGGTGGGCCTGGCGCGTGAGCGCCGCGACGCCGGCGACGTGAGGCGAAGCCATCGAGGTGCCGGACAGCGCCGCGCCTTCAGTGCCGGTACCGATGGCCGTCGAAATGATGCTGACGCCCGGCGCGGTGACGTCCGGCTTGAGACCGCTGTCCCCGGTGCGCGGCCCGCCCGAGCTGAAGCTGGCGAATCCGGTGAAGCCGGGGTTCGTGATGGACGCTGCAGCGACCGTTGTCGCGGTGCCGTCCGCGGCCAGGCGCAGCCTTGCGCCGTCCGACGAGGCGGTGGTCGCGGGTCCTTTCACTCCGAGAAACGGAATCGTCACGTTGAAAGGCGTGCCGTCGTCCGGGTTGGCCGTGATCGGCCCCTCGAATGGCGGGAAGCCGGCCGCGTTGTTCACCATCACCACCACGGCAGCTCCGGCCTGCTGGCCGAAAATCGCCTTCGCTACGCGCGCGCAGACGCCACGATTCACCACCGCGATCGTGTTCGGCGGCAGCGGGCCGCCGAAGGCTGCAACGCTGCAGCCGATTGATTCGTCTTCGCCGGTCGCCGGATTGTCCTTGATGACCTTGATGTTGTACGTCGCCGAAGCGGCCAACGCGAAACCGTTGGCGTCGATCGCGGGAATCGTCGTGCCCGAGAAGGTGAGCGTCGCGCCCGGGAAGTTCGGGTACGGATCGTTCGCCGCCACCGAGATGGCGCCGTCGCCTGTCGACGGCGAGCCGACGATGTACGGGCTCGGGCCGCTGTTGCCCGCCGATGCGACGACGATGACCCCGGCCTTGGCGGCGTTCGTCGAGGCCACGGCGGACGGTTCGTCCTTCGAGCCGAACACCGAGCCGAGCGACATGTTGATGACGTCCATGTCGTTGTCGACCGCCCACTCGATGGCGTCGACGGTGACGTCGGTCGAGCCCTCGCAGCCGAAGACGCGCACTGCGTAGAGGTCGGCTTTCGGCGCAACGCCGGGGCCGACGGTGAAGTTGGCCGGCGTGGTGAGCGTCGCTGCGTTGTAAGGGCCGGTGTAGGTCGCGCCGGCAGAGGTGACGCCGGAGCCGGCAGCGGTGCCGGCGACGTGCGAGCCGTGGCCGTTGCAGTCGAGCGGATTCGGATCCGGGTGCGGAATCGGCTGAAAAGCCGCCGAGGCCGGGTCTGCGTTATAGCTGTCGCCGACGAGGTCGATGCCCCCCTTGATGCGCGGCGCCGACGGCCCGAAAAGGGCCGGGTTGGGCGGCGACGTCTCCGCCGCGTGGGCGGCTGCGTACGCCGCGGCCGTGCCAGGGCCGCCGAAGTTGGCGTGGGTATAGTCGATGCCGGTGTCGATGATCGCGATCTTCACGCCCTCGCCATGCAGCCCGAGGTTTTGCCAGACGGCCGGAGTGCCGATGAGCGGGACGCCGCGCAGATTGTCCGGCTTCATGAGCTGCAGCGGCCGGACCGCGATGACGCCGGGCAGCGCGGCGAGCTGGTTCACCTTTTCCGCGGCGATGCGGACCTTGATGCCGTTGTAGGCCGCGCGGTAATTGGCGATGACGGTGCCGCCGAGGCCTTCGATGCTGCCGCGCAGGCCGTCATGCTGGCCCTTCAACTGGCCCTTGATGAGCTCCTTCTCGTCCCGGTCGAGCTTGCGGCCGGCGTTGCCTTGCTGCTCTGCAACGGAATCCCCGGCAAGCTGCACCACGACGGTGACGGCCGCCTTGCTGACTCCCAGCGGCGTCCATGCCGGTGTCACGAGACTGGCGCCATCGCTCACCGCCTCGGGGCGCACCGCGCCCGAGTTCGAGCTTCCCAGAATGCCAAAAACGACGAGCGCAGGCGCCGCTACGGCGCGAATTGATCCGAATCGCATATCTTCTCCCCCAGTAGAGTGATAGGAAATTCAATTCGCCCGCTGCCGGCGTCTGTGCCGGTTGGCCAGCGCACGTTCGACTGCCTGATTCCAGCGCTTTTAGCGCTATTCAGGCGGGTCCGCAGCGGACGTCAGGCCGAATAATGCGCTGAACGCGCGAAATAGGTCAAGCGCCGCGACGCTTCTTTCGCTCAAGTGATGTTGGAATAGCGGGGGCCGATGAAGTGTACCGGCCCCCGTAGTCCGTCGTGATCATTTGCAGCGCTCGCTGAAGCGTTTGTTAATATGGCGATTTCCCATTGCGACTTCAGGACGAGCCGTGAAAGGAAATCTTCCGGGTGTTGCGCTGCGCGCGGGATGCGCGTGCGCCGCGCTCGTCCTCGCGCAAGGGGCGCTGGCGCAGCGCCTGCCGATCGAGCGCATCAAGCTGCCGCCAGGCTTCGAGATCAGCGTATTCGCGGCTGACGTGCCCAACGCGCGCGCGCTCGCCATGGGCAAGAGCGCGGTGCTCTTCGTCGGAACGAAATCCGACGACCGCGTCTACGCCGTGCGCCACGACGGCGCCAGGGCGACACGGGTCCTGGTCCTCGCCTCGGGCCTGAGCTCGCCCAACGGCGTTGCGCTGAAGGACGGTTCCCTGTACGTCGCCGAGGTCAGCCGCATCCTGCGCTACGACGGAATCGAGTCCCGGCTCGATTCCCCGCCCGCGCCGGTCGTGGTCACCGACCGTTTTCCGCGTCAATCGGGGCACGGGGCGAAGTTCATCCGCTTCGGCCCGGACGGGTGGCTCTACGTTCCGGTCGGCGCGCCCTGCAATATCTGCGAGCCGGACCCCGCGCGCCAGGCGCTCATCTCGCGGATCAGGCCGGACGGCTCGGGCTACGAAGTGTTCGCGGGCGGAGTGCGCAACTCGGTGGGCTTCGACTGGGATCCGCGCACCAGGGAATTGTGGTTCACCGACAACGGCCGCGACATGCTGGGCGACGATCTGCCCTCGGACGAGCTGAACCACGCGCCCAAATCCGGAATGCACTTCGGCTATCCCTATTGCCACCAGGGCGACACCGCCGACCCGGAATTCGGGCGCAAGCGCGCGTGCCCGGAATTTTCTCCGCCCGCGGTGAAGCTGGGGGCGCACGTCGCCGCGCTCGGCATGCGCTTCTACACCGGAAACCAGTTTCCGGCCGAGTACCGCAACAACATCTTCGTCGCCGAGCACGGCTCGTGGAACCGCTCGAAGAAAATCGGCTACCGCGTCGCGCGCGTCGTGGTCGAAGGCGGCCGCGTGGTCAAGCACGAAGTGTTCGCCGAAGGCTGGCTGCAAGGCGAATCGGTGTGGGGCCGGCCGGTCGACCTCGAAGTCATGCCCGACGGATCGCTGCTCGTCTCGGACGACCACGCGGGAGCGATTTACCGCATCGCGTATCGCGGGCGGTGATCGTCAGGGAGAGCGCGGTTTATTTCGGCGAGCGCAGGTGCTCGATGATTTCCGGGTAGGCGCTCTCGACCCGGGGATCGGCCTGCAAAGCCGCGGCAACGTCGGCGATGTCCGCATTGGCCCTCACCCGGTAGAACACGGTCTGAAGGTGCGGGTACTCCTTCCCCTTCTCCACCCCGTGGCTGTTCGCGATCACCGCCGCGTCGGCCATGCTCTTCGGCTTCACCACGAGTGACCCCGTTAGCACGCCGAGCGTCCCGGTTCGAACGTTCACCACAGTCGGGTAGACCGTCGCCCCCGCGACACGCTCGACCAGCGCAGGTTTCGGCTGAGCGGAGCGATACAACACCAGCCTTCCTTTGGTTTCCAGGATCTGCGCGCCGCCCTCGCCGGTCCGCGCGAGCGCCTGCTGCGGCGTCTCCGCGGAAGGTGTGTGCTCCACCGCGTGCACCTCGGGCAGGAAACGGTACAGCTCGCTGCTGCCCTTGATCTCTTTCCCGCGCTGCAGCGTCTGGAGCATCGCGGCGCGCTCCGCTGCCTTGGCCTTTAAGACGGGCTTGTAGGATTCCTGCGCGAGACCCGTCTGGGCCACCAGGATCAGACCGAGCGCAACGATTCGGATATTCATATTCATACCTCCAGCCCTCGATCTAGTGCCCGTACACCCGAATGGCCCAGTTCGTCAGCGTGCCCGTATCATTCATCAACCCGTCCACCACCTTGATCGTCCAGGTGCCGGTAGGATTTTCCCCGTAGAACGCGTTGCTGAGGAGCACCATGTTGCTCAGGTCGTGCGAATCGGCGAACTGATCCGCCATGTTCTTCAGGACGCTTCGCGTCCCCAACGGCGAGATCAGCTCGATGCCGAGGTCGCCGGTAAACGTGTGAGTAAGGCTAACGCGGATCTGGACTGCTTCGATGACTTGCACCGAAGGAGTGTTCGGCACGTTCAGGGTATTCGTCACACCCACCGAGCTGTTATCCGGGATCGCAAGGCTGAGCGCCGGGCTTGAAATAAATCCCGTATTGCCGAAGGTACCGAGCTGACCCGCGGTGTAGGTTCTCGCCATGTTCACCGCGGCAGACGCATCGACCATGCCGAAGCCGTACCAGCTGTGGAACTTGAACGGCTGAGGAGCGTGGTTTGTCGTCCATGCCGGCTCCGCGACATAGGCACCGCCGTTGCCGAGAGTAATGGTGACGGCCGCGCGCGACGCGTCAATCTGCCGGGCGGTGCGGGCGAGGATGTGCTTGACGTCGCGCCAGGTCAGCGCCGGATTGG
>DATHJM010000137.1:0-3711 GCA_035489775.1 Burkholderiales bacterium | reverse complement strand
GGAGGTCGCGATCTCCCCCGGTCGCCAGCCGAGAATCACGCCGCCACAAACGATCAGAGACATCCCCAGAATCAAGCGTCGGTCAAAATTCTCTCGAAACACGAACCAAGCCAGGAGAGCGGTGAACACGCCTTCAAGGTTGAGCAGCAGCGACGCGGCCGAGGCGGAGGTCGCAGTTAGGGCGAGCATAAGAAGCGCGGGGCCGATGACGCCCCCCGAGACGATGGCGCCGGCGAGCCACTTGTAATCACCTGCCGCGAATAGGGGCCGCTCAGCCGCGGGCCGAATCAAACCGCGCACGGCAAGCCATGCCCCGAGCCCCACTCCCGAACCCGAATAGAGCAGGCCCGCCAGCATGACCGGCCCGATTTCTCCGACGAGGAGCTTGGCAATCGGGGTGCTCGCCCCGAATAGGAAAGCGCCCAGCAGGGCGTAGACGATGCCTGTGTTCACTTGCCAGTCCGTGCAAACGGCAAGGTAGCTGCCGGGCCGTCCCGGCGTCCAACCGCGCCTCCGCCCGGCGAATCCTTCGCGCTTTCAACGATATATGCTAGGATAGCCCGCGGTTGACCGGTTTCCGGCGACCGGATCATTCTAATAACGCTCAGAGAGAGGAGACATTGAATGAAGAAGCTCATGTCGCTGTTGGTAGCCGCAGTATTCGCGGTGTCGAGTGGCTTTGCTGTCGCGGCGTCGCACGCCGGCGCGCCGATGAAGAAAGACGAAATGAAAAAGGGCGATGGCAAAGACGGAAAGAAAGCCGCGAAGAAGGGCGATAAGAAAGGCGATAAGAAAGCCGCGAAGAAGGACGACAAGAAGTAAGCTTCCGCACGTACCAAAAAGGCAGGGAAGCTTCCCTGCCTTTTTTATTTGCCGCGACAACGGGCATGGGCACAAACGCCCAGGGAACTGTCCCGCTAGGCCTGCGTCTGCGCGCCAGCTTCGCGTTCGGCAATCTCCTTGCGCACGACGTTCATGTCGAGTTCCTTGCCCTGGCGAATGACCTGTTCGAGCGCCGAACCCGGAAGCGCGCCCGCCTGAGAGAAAAGAATCACCTTCTCGCGGAAAAGCATCAAGGTCGGTATCGAGCGGATGTTGAACGAGGCGGCCAGTTCCTGCTCATCGTCGCTGTTCACTTTCCCAAACACGATGTCGGGGTGCTTTTCCGAAGCGGCGTCGAAGACTGGCGCGAAACCCTTGCACGGCCCGCACCAGGGCGCCCAGAAGTCGACGAGGACCATGTCGTTGCCGTTCACGACTTGCTCGAAATTGTCCTTCGTCAACTCGATCGTTGCCATGCGGAGATCTCCGGGGTTCGTCGAAGTGCCGATTATTATAGCAGGGGCGTTTTGCGTCCCCTAACGCAGCGCCTTCAAAAAATCGGAGATCGAGCGCCAGTACTCGGGCTCACCGGCGATGCTGTCGTGATCGGAGCGCGGAACTTCGTGCCAAGCCTTCGTGCCGCGCCAGGCGTCGAACAGCGCGCGCGAGTGTGCGGCCGGGATGATCCGGTCTTCGGTCGCGACAAGGCACAAGAGCGGCGCCTCGATCTGCGGCGCCCGGCCGAGCGAATCGAAGCGGTGCCGGAGCATGAGCGACACCGGAAGAAAAGGGTAATGGCGCTTTGCCACTTCGACGATACTGTCGTAGGGCGACACGAGTATGACGCCCCGCAAGGGACGGTGCGCCGCGAGGTGAACCGCAACACCGCTGCCCAGACTGCGGCCCATCGCGACGATACGTTCGGGATTCACCTCCGGATGCTGCCTCGCATAGGCGTGAATTACGAGCCCGTCCTCGAGGAGCTCCTTTTCCCCCGGTTTGCCTTCGCTTTCCCCGTAGCCGCGAAAGTTCACGAGCAGCAGGGACCAGCCGGCAAATTGGTCCGCAACGCGGGCAAGCCAGGAAACCTCCTCCGCGTTTCCGCCGAAGTAAATGACGAGCGGCGCGGGCGCACCGTCGCCCTTCACCAGCCAGCCGCGGAGTTTTGCGCCGTCGGCAGCGTCGATGCTCACCTCCTCGACGTTCGGGCCCAGCGCAGGGCGGGAGTCCAGTGGACGCGGGAAGAACAGCATCCGTTCCTGGAAAAGCCACATGAGCAGCGGCACGCCGAGGGCGACGCCGAGCACGATCTTCACGATCGAACCGATCATCAATGCAGCTTAACGCTGGGCTCGGTCCCACGTTTGAGGAGCCGCGCCAACGTATCGAGCGCGACGCCGATCGGGCCGTGGAGCGCGTACAGGTGCATCTTGTATAGCGACAGGTACATCAGCCGCGCGAACCAGCCCTCGACGCGATAGCTCTTCCCGGAGAGAAAACCCATCAGGGATCCGATCGTGCTGTATTCGCCGAGCGACACGAGAGAACCGAAGTCGCGGTAGCGGAACGGCACGAGCGGCCGCCCGCGCACACGCGACACGATCGACCCGAGAAGGTGGGACGCCTGCTGGTGCGCCGCCTGCGCGGCCGGCGGCACCGGCGGCTGCTTGCCTTCGCGCGGGAACGCCGAGCAATCGCCCAGGGCGAAAATGTCCGGATCCCGCGTCGTCTGCAGCGTCGGCCGAACGACGAGTTGGTTGATCCGGTTGGTTTCGAGTCCGTCGAGGTTCCTGAGGAGATCCGCCCCCTTAATTCCCGCCGCCCAGACGGCGAGGTCGGCTGGGTAGGATCGGCCGCTTTTGGTTTTCACCTCGCTTGCGGTGACCTCGATTGCCTGCTCCGAGCACGCGACGGACACATCCAGGTCTTCGAGCGCGCCGGTCACGGCCCTGGCGATTCGCTCGGGAAGCATCGGCAGGATTCGGGGATCGGCGTTGAGGAGAGTGATGCGGAGGAACCGTTCCGGGTCTATGTTTTGGAGGCCGTATGCGGCGAACACTCGCGTGGTGTTGTGAAGCTCGGCGGCGAGCTCGACGCCGGTCGCTCCCGCGCCGACGATCACCACGCGCAACTGGGCAGGCGTGTTGCCGGGCCGATAGTTGGCCTGGATGCAAGCGTTGATCAGGCGCCGGTGGAAGCGGTCGGCTTCGTCAGCCGACTCCAGCGCGTACGCGTGCTCCTCGACACCGGGAACCCCAAAGGTGTTCGCGACGCTGCCGATTGCGATCACCAACGTGTCGTAGCTCAGCGTGCGACGTGGGATGACTTCGACGCCGCGCTCATCTACCGTAGGCGCCACCGAGATCTCGCGGCGCGCGCGGTCGATACTCTCCAGCGCGCCGCAGCAGAAAGTGAAGTGATGCCAGCGAGCCTGCGCGAGGTAGTCCAGCTGGTGCGCGTGAATGTCCATGCTTCCGGCGGCGACCTCGTGCAATAGGGGTTTCCAGAGGTGCGTCTCATTCCTGTCCACGAGGGTGATGGTGGCGCGTCCTCTGCCCCCGAAGCGGTCCCCTGCGCGGGTCGCGAGCTCAAGCCCTCCTGCGCCGCCGCCGACGACAACGATGCGATGGGGATCGGTCATGAATTTTCGGGCCGGCCGGGAAACGCTGATATGATTTTCGTCCCAGATTATGCATGACTCGACGAGACCCTACCGTGGGCGCTTTGCTCCCTCCCCGACCGGTCCGCTGCATTTCGGATCCCTCGTCGCCGCGGTCGGCAGCTATCTCGAGGCGCGCCGGAACAGAGGCAAATGGCTGGTGCGCATGGAGGATCTCGACCGGCTGCGTGAGGCTCGGGGGGCGTCCGAGGCGATTCTCCGGATGCTGG
>DATHJM010000136.1:0-15341 GCA_035489775.1 Burkholderiales bacterium | reverse complement strand
GTGCCGGGCGCACAGCGCGATCGCGTCCTCAGGCGCGAATTCGCGGGAGCCGCGGCGAATCAATTGATAATCCGGATTGAGCTTGCGCGCGGCTTCGATCGCCGCGGGACGCTCGGCCTGCGGCGCAAGCGAGTAATCGGTCCATAGGGTGCAGCCCAGGAAACGAATACCGCCGCCGACGACTTCTCTGCAATCGAGCAGCTCGACCGAAAGCTTGCGCGCCGCCGCTCCCATGGCCTCCTGCACCGCCTCGAACTCGCCCTCGTAATACTCGTGGTTGCCGGCGAGATAGAGCACGGGCTTCTCGAAGGTTTCCCTTGCCCATTCGATTCCCGCCGCGCCGTTCGCGATGTCGCCCGCGAGAACGATCAGGTCGGCATCCTTCGAAGGTGGCACGAACGGCGCGAATTCCAGGTGGAGATCGGAATAGATTCGGATGCGCAATCAGGCTCCCGCGGGCGGATGAAGGAATGGGCTTTGCTCGACGTTGGCGCCATTATCGCCAAGCCCCTGGAATCCGTTATGATCGCGCGTCTTCGGGCGGAGCGCGGGGCGCCGGAGGGCGCCCGCGGGCCGGCCGGCTCAAGGAGGTTTCATGGCAAAGTGGGTGCGCGTCGCCTATCAGGGGCGGGAATACTTCGGCAAGCTCGACGGCGACAACGTCCGGGTGCACTCGGGCAGCATGTTCGCGGGCCCGGAGGCGACGTCCCAGGCGATTCCTCTCAGCGCCGCGAAGCTGCTCACGCCGAGCGTGCCGGGCAAGATCGTCGCCCTGATCGACAACTATCACGAGCTCCTCGCGAAGCTCGACCACGCGGTCCCATCCGAGCCTCTGTATTTTCTAAAGGGCAACAACTCGTTGCTCGCGCACGGCGAGGCCATCCGCGCGCCGAAATCCTATGGAGGAAAGGTGGTGTACGAAGGCGAGCTCGGCATCGTCATCGGCAGGCGCACGAGCGGCGTGCCCGAGGGCGACGCAGCGAGGCACATTTTCGGCTACACCTGTGTCAACGACGTCACTGCGATCGAGATCATCGCAAAGGACCCGGTCTTTGCGCAATGGACGCGCGCGAAGAGCTTCGACACCTTCGGGGTGTTCGGCCCCTGCATCGAGACAGAGGTCGATCCGGGCAAGCTCGCCGTGAAGACCATCCTCAACGATCAGGAGCGCCAGAACTATCCGCTTTCGGACATCGTCTTTTCCCCGGAGAAGCTGGTGAGCCTGATTTCCCAGGACATGACGCTCGAGGCGGGCGACGTGATCGCCTGCGGCAGCTCGGTGGGCGTGGGTGCGATGACGCCCGGCAGCACGGTGAGCGTCGTGATCGAGGGCGTGGGCACCCTCACCAACAAGTTCGAATAGCTCAGCGGCCTTTCCGCCCTTTGCGCCGGTTCGCGGCGATGCGCATGCGCAGCGCGCTCAGGCGGATGAATCCGGAGGCGTCCGCCTGGTCGTAGGCGCCGCGGTCGTCCTCGAAGGTCGCGATCCCCGGATCGAAGAGCGAATCGCTTTTCGAGTCGCGGCCCACCACGAGCATATTGCCTTTGTAGAGCTTGAGCCGCACCGAGCCGTTGACGTTCGCCTGAGATGAGTCGATCAGGGTCTGCATCAGCTTGCGCTCCGGGCTCCACCAGTAGCCGTTGTAGATGAGCGAGGCGTAGCGCGGCATCAGGTCGTCCTTGAGGTGAGCGACCTCGCGGTCCAGGCAGATCGACTCGATCGCGCGGTGCGCTTTCAGCATGATGGCGCCGCCCGGCGTTTCGTAACAGCCGCGCGACTTCATGCCGACATAGCGGTTCTCGACCAGGTCGAGCCGCCCGATGCCGTGCTTGCCGCCGAGCTTGTTCAGCGCGGCGAGCACGGAGGCCGGGCTCATTTTCCTGCCGTTGACGGCCGCAACATCACCTTTTTTGTATTCGAGCTCGATGTATTCGGCGCGGCCGGGCGCTTTCTCGGGCGACACGGTCCAGCGCCACATGTCCTCCTCGGGCTCGCGCGAGGGGTCCTCGAGGATGCGGCCCTCGTAGGAAATGTGGAGCAGATTCGCGTCCATCGAGTAGGGAGACCCGCCCTTTTTCCTGCCCTCGATCGGGATGCCGTGTTTCTCCGCGTATTCGAGCAAGGTTTCGCGCGAAGTCAGGTTCCACTCGCGCCAGGGAGCGATCACGCGGATATTCGGCTCGAGCGCGTAGTAGCCGAGCTCGAAACGCACCTGGTCGTTGCCCTTGCCGGTCGCGCCATGCGCGACGGCGTCCGCGCCGGTCTTGCGGGCGATCTCGATCTGTCGCTTGGCAATGAGCGGGCGGGCGATCGAAGTTCCAAGAAGATACTCGCCCTCGTAGATCGCGTTCGCCCGGAACATGGGAAACACGAAGTCGCGCACGAACTCTTCGCGCAGGTCGTCCACGAAGATCTCCTTCACGCCCAGCTTCTGCGCCTTTTTCCGTGCGGGCTCCAGCTCTTCGCCCTGGCCGATGTCGGCGGTGAATGTGACGACCTCGCAGCCGTAGGTGTCCTGCAGCCACTTGAGGATGACCGAGGTGTCGAGCCCGCCGGAGTAGGCGAGGACGACCTTCTTCACCTTGTTTTTCACCTCTTCACCTTTTTGCCCTTGCCTTTCATTACCTTGCCGAGGAGGAGAAATTCCATCAACGCCTTCTGGGTGTGCAATCTGTTCTCAGCCTCGTCCCAGACGGCGCTGTTCGGGCCGTCGATGACCTCGGCCGCGACTTCCTCGCCGCGGTGCGCCGGCAGACAGTGCATGAACAGCGCGTTTTTCCTGGCCACACGCATCATCTCTGCGTCGACTTGCCAGTTCTCGAAATCGCGCCTGCGTTCTTCCTTTTCCGCCTCGAATCCCATGCTCGTCCACACGTCGGTGGTGACGAGATCGGCGCCGCGCGCGGCGTCCATCGGGTCGGCGAAGCTCTCGTAGTTCGCGTCGTCGTAGATCCCGGCGCGTTCGGCCTCGACTTCATAGCCGGGTGGGGTCGAAACGTGCACGTTGAAATCGAACACGGTCGCCGCCTGCAGCCAGGTGTTGCAGACGTTGTTCGAGTCGCCGATCCAGGCCACCGTCTTCCCCTTGATCTGGCCGCGCCGCTCGGTGTAGGTGTAGATGTCGGCGAGCACCTGGCAGGGGTGGTACTCGTTGGTGAGTCCATTGATGACCGGGACGCGCGAATGCGCGGCGAAGCGCTCGATTATCTCCTGATCGAACGTGCGAATCATCACGATGTCGCACATGCGCGAGATCACCTTTCCCGCATCCTCGACCGGCTCGCCGCGCCCGAGCTGCGTGTCGCGGGTATAGAGATAGATCGCCGCGCCGCCGAGCTGATGCATGCCCGCCTCGAACGACAGGCGCGTGCGCGTCGACGGCTTCTCGAAGATCATGGCGAGCGTGCGGTCTTCGAGCGGCCAGTAACGCTCGTAGCGCTTGAACTTTTCCTTGATCCAGCGCGTGCGTGCGAACAGATGCTCGTACTCCTCGCGCGAGAAGTCCTTGAACTGCAGGTAGTGCCGCAGCCGGGCCTGCGCTTTTTTCATGCGCGCACGGCTGCCGCCGCGGGGGCTTGAGCGAGGAATGCGCGCACCAGCGGCACCAGGATGGAAAGCACCTCGCGCGCTTCGCCTTCGTTCATGATGAGCGGCGGCAGCAGCCGAATGATGTTATCCATCGTGACGTTGATCAGGAGGCCCTTTTCAAGCGCGCGCTTGACGAGATCTCCGCAGGGCAGGTCGAGTTCGACGCCGATCATGAGGCCGTGGCCGCGAACCTCTTTCACCCCGGGACGTCCCGCGAGCGCTTCGCGAAGCCCGGCGAGCAGAATCCCGCCGACGCGCTCGGCGTTCTTCATGAGATCTTCTTCCTCGATGGCGGCGAGCGTCGCGAGCGCCGCCGCGCAGGCAAGCGGATTACCGCCGAATGTGGAGCCGTGAGTTCCCGGTTTGAACACCTCGGCCGCCGCTCCGCGGGCAAGGCACGCTCCGATCGGCACGCCCGAGGCAAGGCCCTTGGCGAGCAACACCACGTCGGGCTGGATTTCAGCGTGCTGATAGACGAACCACTTTCCGGTGCGGCCCAGGCCGCACTGGACTTCGTCGGCCATGAGAAACCAGCCCTGGCGGTCGCAGAGCTCGCGCAGATCGCGCAGGTACTGCATCGTGGAAATATTGATTCCGCCTTCGCCCTGGATCGGCTCGACCAGTACCGCGACGACGCTCTTGTCGTGCGAAGCGACCTGGCGCACCGATTCGATGTCGTTGAACGGCACGCGCACGAAGCCGGGCACCAGAGGCTCGAATCCCTGCTGCACTTTGCGATTGCCCGTGGCCGAGAGCGTCGCGAGCGTCCTGCCGTGGAAGGCCCTGTCCATGACGACGATGGCGGGACTCTCCACTCCCTTGCCGTGGCCGTACAGACGGGCGAGCTTGATCGCCGCCTCGTTGGCTTCGCAACCCGAGTTGCAGAAGAACACGCTATCCGTGCCGCTTATCGCCGCGAGCTTGTCGGCGAGTTTTTCCTGTTCGGCGATACGGTAGAGGTTGGAGACGTGGATCAGACGCGAGCTCTGCTCCGCGATCGCCTGCGTAAGTTTCGGGTGGCCGTGGCCGAGCGTGTTGACCGCGATTCCCGCGAGCGCATCGAGGTACTTCTTGCCGGATTCGTCCCACACCCACACGCGCTCGCCGCGGGTAAAGGCGACCGGAATCCGGCTGTATGTGTTCATCGAATGAGACATGAAATCACCCGTTTGTTTTTACGGCGAACGTGACACGCACGCCAAAGCCTATGGAACGCGCCGTACGGCGCGCGCGATTGCGCTTTATTGCCGCGCTCGGCGTCGTCGGGTGTCGGGCCGAATGGGCGAAGCCGCGGCGCCTGCATGACGCGCTGGCCGGATAAAAGTCATCTCTTCGCCCCGTGCGATAATTGAATTTCTCTGAAGAGCCAATAGCTTAGCACAATGAATTCGGCATGGGAACGCGCTTGACGGTGTTCAACCAGAAAGGCGGGGTCGGCAAGACCACGACCGTGCTCAATCTGGGCGCGGCGCTCGCGCGGCGAGGAGCCGTGCCGCTGCTCGTCGACCTCGACGCGCAGTCGCATCTCAGCTCGATCCTCAACCCGGGAGCCTCGAGCGGGGAAAGCCTGTTCGCGTACTTCAATGCAGGCAAGCCGCTCAAGGAGATTGCCCGGCCGATTCGCTTCGGCGGCGAGCTCATCCCGGCGCACATGGAGCTGATCAAGGTGGATTCACTGTTCGGCAGGGGGCCGGACATCCTGAACAAGCTCAAGCAGGGGCTGGATGCGGGCTGGGACGGCAAGCGCCCGGTGCTGATCGATTGCTGCCCGATGCTCGGGGTGCTGTCTCTCTCGGGGATCTTCGCCTCCGAACGGGTTCTGATCCCGATCTCGACCGACTACCTCGCTCTGAGAGCGGCGCTCGCGCTCGAAAATACTTTGCGCGCGCTCGAACATGTGCTGAAGCGGCGCGTCGAGCGTCGCTACCTTTTGACGCGGTTCGACTCGCGTCGGCGCATGTCGCACGACATTGCCGGACAGCTCGCCTCCCGGTTCGGGGCGGAGTTGTGCCGGACACGCGTCACCGAAACCGTGAGCATCGCGGAGAGTCCGTCGCTCGGCAAGGATATTTTCAGCCACGCGCCCAACAGCCGCGGGGCGCAGGATTACGCAGGCCTGCTGGAGGAATTGCTGTCTTCGGGATTTCTCGAAGCGTCGTGAGCGCCCGGCGCTACTTGCTGATCAGGGAAACGATCTCTTCGAAGCTCGTTCCGACCGGGTTCGTCGACGCGGGCGTCGGCTGCATCACCGCGGGCTGCAGGACGCTGCGTTCCAAGACTTCGCAGTGCAGGTACATCTGCCGGAGCTTTCTCTCGGCGTCGGCTTCGTCGCGTCCGTGGATCATGAGATGTTCGACGATCAGCCCTTGCCGCGTGCGGATGCGGAAGCCGAATTTCGTCGTGTTCGATGACGGCAGCATAATTTTCCCGGAACTGCCTGTATAACATACCGTTTTTCGGGTTGCAAGGCGAAGAACGCCGGGGAGCGGCCTTTGTTGCCCTAGCCAATCCGTCGCAGCCCCCTCTCCTCGGCCGGCTTCAATACCCTCAGGCAGGGTAGATAACCGTCATAAACGATCCCGTGGAGCTCCACCCGCTTCTGGGACCTCAGCAAACTGACCAGATAGTGGACGATTTCCCGTGTGATGACCTGTCCGGGGACGAGCACGGGGATGCCCGGGGGATAGGGGACGATCTGGTCGGCGCACGCCCGATCGAGCAGGTCCCGCCGGATGCCGTCCTTTTCGTCGACCAGGGGCACCAGCTCCCCGCCGCAATAGAAGGCGTCGCGCGGAAGGTAGCGCAGCCGGGTGAAGCCCGGGATTTCCGGGAAACGGTACAGGCGGCGCGGCGCCCGGCCCTCGCGCGCGATGCGCATAAGCGCGTCATACAGCCGTGAAACCTTGCTCCGTGTTGTGCCGATCGTGAGCAGCAGGGTCAGTGTGTTGAAGGTGGATTTCTCGACTTGGATGTTGTAGCGGTCGAAGAGCTCCCGCTGCAAATCCTCCACCGTATAGCCGCAGCTCGAGATGTCCACGGTCACCTTGGTCGGATCGAGAAGGATATTGTCCCGCCTGACCTCCTCCGGAAGAAGCTGGTCGAGATCGAGCACCCGGAAGACGCCGGTGGAATTGATCTGTGCGCGCAATACCTGCGAGAGCGCGAGCGTGCGCGAAAGCAGCTTGTAGCCTTCCATCATCGCTTGTTTCCGCGCCACGTCCAGGCTCGCGATCATGCTGTACTGAGGGCTGGTCGAAGTGTGCATGTTGAAGTTCTCCCGGAACAGGTGCTCGTTGAAGCCGGGATCGTTCACGTGGATCATCGAGGCCTGCGAGAAAGCCGAGAGCACCTTGTGCGTGCTTTGCGTGGCGTAATCCGCGCCGGCCTCGAGCGCGGTAGGCCGGAAGGCGGGATGAAAGCGCGCGAAACCGTACCAGGCTTCGTCCACGATCACCTTGATGCCTTTCGCGTGCGCCGCCTCGACGATGGGGGCGAGGTCGTAGCGCAGCCCGTCGTAGGTGCAGGAGGTGAGGATGATCGCCTGCGCGTCCGGATGCCTGCGGATCGCGGAAAGGATGGTCTTCTTCGGCACCGGACCGTAAAGGCTGTACTTGGCGTTGATCGAGGAATCGAGATAAATCGGGTGGCCGCCGGAGAGGACCACGCCGTGGTGCACCGACTTGTGGCAATTGCGGTCGAGCAGGAGCTTCTCCCCCGGCGCGAGGAGCGTCTGAAAGATCACTTTGTTGGCAGTGGAGGTGCCGTTGGTCGCGAAGAAAGTGCGGCGCGCGCCGAACGCCTTTGCCGCGATGGTCTGCGCCTCGGCGATCACGCCGGTCGGCTCCATCAGCGAGTCGAGCATCTTCACCGATACCGAGAGGTCGGCATCGAAGATGTGCTCACCCATGAAGTCGTAAAAGTCGTTGACCCAGGGGCTGCCGCGCAGCGACTCGCCCGACGAATGGCCCGGCGTGTGCCAGGAGTCCTTCGCCATCCAGACGTAGTTCTTGAGCTGGTCGTAGAAAGGCGTTCGCGAACGCTCCTGGACCTGCGCATTGAGAATCCGGTACATGCCGCGGTAATCGCGCTCCTCGCGGTAGAAGTATCCGTCGACGGCCTCCGCGAACAGCGCATCGACGATCTCATCCTCGTGCTCCTGCGCAATCAGAATGTAGACGTCGAGCTCGGGTCTGAAGCGCGTGACGCGCTGCACGAGCTCGAGCGCCGACATCTCCTTCTTGGCGCTCTTCTGATTGAGGGTGTAGAGCTTGTCGTCGACCACGACGGCCTGGAGATCGCCGTCTTCCTCGATCGCGGCGAGCGCTTCGCGCGCGGTGGTGACGCCGGAGAACGTGATGCCCAGCGGATTGTCGAGGGAGCGTGCGGCCGCGTTCAGGCCCTTGACGAATTCCTTGAGCACGAGCGGCTCGTCGTTGATGATGAGGACCCGGCTGACCGGTTTCTTCATGAGGCGGCGCGAAAACGAAAGTCGGATTGTTGCGGGAAACGGGAGTGGAGCGCAAGAAGGGGGTGCTATACTTTTTTCCCTCGCGGCAATGACATGGGCGAACAGACCGACGAGTTCATAATCAGGGGCGTGACGCTCGGAGGCAGGCCGTTCCGCCCGAGCGACTGGGCCGAGCGGCTGTGCGGCGTGATGTCGGCTTTCGGCGGGGACGGCCGCATGCAATACTCCCCTTACGTGCACCCCATCACTTCGGCCGGCGTGAAATGCGTGGTCGTCGACAGCCGGCTGAGGGACGTCGAACCGATGGCCTACAATTTTCTAATGAACTTCGCGAAGGACAACGAGTTGGAAGTTCGTCCCGGACGCGGTGTGAAACGGCCTGAAGGGCCTGAGGCTATCCCGCCATTGCCTTGAGTCGCGCGGCAAGCCGGCTCTTGTGCCGCGCTGCTTCGTTCTTGTGGATGACGTTCTTGTCGGCGATGCGATCCATGATTCCCGAGGCCTCGCTGAAAATCTTCCGCGCGGCGGCCTTGTCGCCGGCTGCGATCGCCTTGCCGACGCTTTTGATCGCGCTGGTCAGCGCGGAGCGCAGGCTCGCGTTGTGCTTGCGCCGCTTCTCGGCCTGGCGGGCCGCCTTGCGCGCGCCCTTTGTATTTGCCATGTCAATTCCCGAACGAAAGGGCGCAATTGTAATCGGTGCAGCAATGCGGCGCAAGGTTTCCCGCGGTTGAAAGCTATAATTCCCGCATGAATCTGCTGAGGGCGCTCGCGACCGTGAGCAGCATGACGCTCGTATCGCGCATCCTCGGATTCGTCCGGGACGTCCTGATCGCGAGGCTGTTCGGCGCGGGCGTCGCGACCGACGCCTTTTTCGTCGCCTTTCGCATCCCCAACCTGCTGCGGCGCCTGTTCGCAGAGGGCGCCTTCTCGCAGGCCTTCGTCCCGGTTCTCTCGGAATACAGGACCCGCCGCGGCGACTCGGAAACGAAACTGCTCGTCGATCGCACCGCGACCCTGTTGACACTTGCGCTCCTTGCCGCGACGGCGCTCGGCGTCGTTGCTGCGCCTATCATCATCTACGTGAGCGCGCCGGGGTTCGCGGCGGCACCCGCCAAGTTCGAACTCACGGTGGCGATGCTGCGGATCACCTTTCCTTATATTCTGTTCATTTCGCTCGTCTCGCTCGCCGGCGGCATCCTCAACACCTGGAGCCGCTTCGCCATACCTGCGCTCACCCCGGCGCTGCTCAATCTCTCCTTTATTTTCGGGGCGCTGTTTTTCGCGCCCTATTTCGATCCGCCGGTAATTGTCCTCGCCTGGGCGGTATTTGTCGGCGGGGTGTTTCAGCTCGGGTTCCAGATCCCGGCGCTGGCAAGAATCGGCATGCTGCCGCGGCCGCGCCTTGGCTTCACCGACCCCGGAGTGCGGCGAATTCTCCTGTTGATGGGGCCGGCGGTGCTCGGCGTGTCCGTCGGGCAGATCAGCCTCCTTATCAACACCATATTCGCTTCGTATCTCGAGGACGGCAGCGTCTCCTGGCTGTACTATGCCGACCGCCTCATGGAGTTCCCCACCGGGCTCCTGGGGGTCGCGCTCGGAACGGTGCTGTTGCCGAGCCTCTCCAAGTATCACTCGGAGTCCTCCGACGACGAGTATTCGAAGCTTCTCGATTGGGGCCTGCGCCTGACGGTCATTCTCGCTGCGCCGGCCGCCGTTGCCCTGGCATTGCTTTCCGCGCCCCTCGTCACGACGTTGTTTCACTATGGGCAATTCGGCGAGCGGGACGTATGGATGACCCGCCAGGCGCTGATCGCCTACAGCGCAGGGCTGCTCGGGCTCATTCTCGTCAAGATACTGGCGCCGGGCTTTTATGCGCGGCAGAATATCGCCACACCCGTGCGGATCGCCGTGTTGACCCTGATCGCCACCCAGCTGATGAACGCGGTGTTCGTCCTTTCCCTGAAGCAGGGAGGACTCGAGGCTGCGACCGGCATCGGCCCGCACGCGGGTCTCGCGCTCGCCATCGCGCTGGGCGCCTGTCTGAACGCCGGTCTGCTCTACCGCAAGCTGCGGCAGCACAGGATTTATCGACCCCAGCCGGGTTGGGGAACATTTGCCCTCAAGGTGGCGGCGGCCCTGGTGGCCATGACGCTGGCCTTGTGGCTCGCGATGGGCCCGGCGCCCTGGTGGCTGGTCGCATCCGGGGCGGCGCGAGCCGCCGCGGTCACGGGACTGGTGCTCCTCGGGGGAGCGGCGTACTTCGCGAGCCTGTGGCTGCTTGGTTTCCGCCTCGGCGATTTCTCGAGACGCGCCGCGTGACCGCGTGAACACCCGGCTCGAGCATTTCGCGGAAATTGTTTCGCGAGACCAGTTCAATCTCGCCGAGGCGAGCCTCATGCTCGCCCAGGACATTTACCCGGACCTGGACATTCCCGAGTACCTGAGCAAGCTCGACGGTATCGCAGTCGCCATCAAGAGACGCATTGCAGGCGACGCCTTCTCCGAGCAGAGGGTGCTCGCCCTGAACTACTACCTGTTCAACGAAATGCGCTTCTCGGGCAACCTCGTGGATTACTACGACCCGCGCAACAGCTACCTGAACGAGGTCATGGAGCGCCGCACCGGGATTCCCATCACCTTGTCCATTCTCTATCTGGAAATCGGCAAACGCCTCGGCCTCAACCTGAAAGGTGTTTCTTTTCCCGGGCATTTCCTCGTCAAGCTCGCGGTCAAGCGTGGCCAACTCGTGCTCGACCCCTTCACGGGAGGGGAGGCGCAATCCGAGTCCGATCTGCGCCAGCGCCTGGCGCAGGTCCTGCCCACCGGGAAGGCGGAACAGGCGCAGCTCGACCAGTATCTGGAGCCGGCCACCCCGCGCCAGATCATCGCGAGGGTCCTGCGTAATCTGAAGAACATCTATACGCAGACCGGAAAGCTCGAACAGGCGCTCGCAGTCATGCACAGGATGCTGCTGGTGATGCCGGAGTCGGCCGAGGAACTTCGAGATCGGGGGCTGGTGTACCAGCAGCTCGAATGCTTCCGGCCGGCGCTGTCGGACCTGCAGAATTACCTGCGGCGGCGGCCGCAGGCGCCGGACGCAGCGGAAATCCACGAAAAGATCCTGGAGCTCAAGCAGGCGGCTACGCGCCTGAACTAGCCGGCCAGCTTCTCTTCGATTTTTTTCAACACGTCGCGTTTCAAGCCGAGAGCGAAGAAGAGCTCTGCCACGAGAAAGATCGGCGCGATGAATATCTGGAACAGGTTGTCCGTGAGCGCGGGCTTGCGGCCTTCGAACACGTGGCCGGCGAGCTGAAAGATCCACCCTCCGACGAAAAATACGCCGAACCAGATCCACCCCGATGCGATCCCCGTTCCGGCGGCGGCTTTCGCTGCGAACAGGAGCGCGGTGACCGCGACCGTGGTGGCGAGCGCAAGAGGTGCGTCCAGCAGAAAGTAGTAGGCAAGGACGACGCCGACGAAGACGTGCGCGAGGGTCACGCCTTCGCCGAAAGAGACCCAGCTCATCGGGATCAGGATAGCGAAAATGATCGCGGGGATACCGATGAAGTGGGTGAGCCTGTTCCAGCGATTGCGATGGTAGGCGGCGTAGACCGCCATCTGTTCCTCGAGAGTTTTCACGCTGCCCCCGGTTCTGCAATGAGCACATCTTAATCCCTGTGGGGCTTGCGCTCGGGCCGGATTCAAACGTTCAAGCGGCGTTTCCAGGATTCTGGAGCCGTCAAAAGCCGCTATAATTCAAAACCTTGTGTTTATTCTTGGCGCTTCATGCTGCTTACCCACGGCAGTTCCGATGCGGTCCTGCCTGCGGTCGCGCTGACCGTCGGCAATTTCGACGGCATCCATCGCGGACACCAAGCAATGCTGCAGCGCCTCCTCGCCGGGGCGCACGAGCGCGGGCTGGCGGGCTGCGTGCTCACGTTCGAGCCTCATCCGCGCGAATTTTTCGCGCCGCAGGCGGCGCCCACGCGCCTGACCTCGCTGCGCGAAAAACTCGAGTTGCTCGCCGCGCACGGAGTGGAACGCGTGCACGTTCAGCGTTTCAGCCGTTCGTTCGCGGCGCTTGCGCCGGAAGCTTTCGTCGAGCAGGTGCTCGTGAAACGGCTCAGGGCTCGCTGGCTCCTGATCGGCGAGGACTTTCGTTTCGGAGCGAAGCGCGCCGGCGACCTCGCTTTGCTGAAGAAGCTGGGCGAGCGCCACGCATACGAGGTCGAAACCATGCCGACGGTGATACACGCCGGCTCGCGGGTATCCAGTTCGGCCGTGCGCGCCGCCCTTGCCGCGGGCGATCTTGTCGCTGCCGAGACTCTGCTCGCACGGACCTACAGCATCAGCGGGCGCGTGATCCATGGACGAAAGCTCGGGCGCGAGTTGGGATTCGCCACGGCCAACGTGCAACTCAAGCACAATCGCCCTCCGCTCACCGGCATCTACGCGGTGAAGGTGCGCGGCATCGGGGCCGGCGCCCGCCCCGCCGTCGCGAGTCTCGGCGTTCGCCCCACCATCACGGCGAGCGGGCGCGCAGTGCTCGAGGTGCACTTGTTCGATTTTTCGGGGGATCTCTACGATGCGCACGTGCGGGTCGAGTTCCTACACAAGATCCGCGACGAGGAAAAATATCCCGATCTCGAGACCTTGAAGACCCAGATCGCGCGCGACTGCGAAGCCGCCAAGAGCTTCCTCATGGATCACCGCAATGCCTGAAAACAAGACCGACTACAAGAAAACGCTGAATCTTCCGGATACGTCCTTTCCCATGCGCGGCGACCTGGCCAAGCGGGAGCCGCACTGGGTCGAGGAATGGCAGGAGAAGAAAACCTACGAAAAGATCCGCGAGGCGAGCCGCGGAAGGCCGAAATTCGTGCTGCACGACGGGCCGCCGTACGCGAACGGCGACATCCACATCGGCCAAGCGGTCAACAAGATCCTCAAGGACGTCGTCGTGAAGTCGCGCAACATGGCGGGCTTCGACGCGGTATACGTCCCCGGGTGGGACTGCCACGGGATGCCGATCGAGGTGCAGATCGAGAAGACCTACGGCAAGAGCATTCCCGTGGAGAAGACCCAGAGCCTCGCCCGCGCGTATGCGGCCGAGCAGATCGAGCGGCAGAAAAAGGACTTCCGGCGCCTAGGCGTGCTGGGCGACTGGGACAACGCCTACACGACAATGGCGTTCAAGAGCGAAGCGGACGAGATCCGCACCCTCGGCAAGCTGCTGGAGAAAGGCTACATCTATCGCGGCCTGAAACCGGTGAACTGGTGTTTCGACTGCGGCTCCGCGCTAGCCGAGGCCGAAGTCGAGTACATGGACCGCGTCGATCCTGCCGTCGATGTCGGGTTTCCTTTCGCCGAGCCGGGGAAAATAGCGAATGCCTTCGGGTTGAAAAAGCTCCCGACGGAGAAAGGCTGGATCGTCATCTGGACGACGACTCCCTGGACGATTCCCGCGAACCAGGCGCTCAACGTCCATCCGGATTTCACCTACAACCTCGTTGAGACCGAGCGCGGCCTGCTGATCCTCGCGGCCGACCTGGAGGAGGCCTGCCTCGCGCGCTACCAGCTGAAAGGCAGGACGCTCGCCTCCTGCAAGGGCGCGAAGCTCAAGCTGATCGCCTTCCGCCATCCCTTCTACGATCGGCTGGCGCCGGTCTATCTCGGAGAGTACGTGACGCTGGAGCAGGGCACGGGCATCGTCCACAGCTCTCCGGCTTACGGCGTCGATGACTTCATTTCCTGCCGCCGCTACGGCATGAAGGACGAGCAGATTCTCGTCCCGGTGATGGGCGACGGAAAATACGCTTCTTCGCTGCCGTTTTTCGGCGGACTGGATATCTGGACGGCGAATCCCAGGATCGTCGAGAAAATCCGCGAAGCGGGCGCGCTGTTTCATTCGGAAAAGCACCCGCACAGCTACATGCACTGCTGGCGCCACAGGACCCCGATCATCTACCGCGCCACGACCCAGTGGTTCGCGGGCATGGACGAGGTGCCGGGATACAACGGCAGGAAACCCGCTGAAAACCTGCGCGCCACCGCGCTGCGAGGCGTGGAGGCGACCCGCTTCTATCCTTCCTGGGGCCAGGCGCGCCTGCACGGCATGATCGCCAATCGTCCCGACTGGACGCTGTCGCGCCAGCGCCAGTGGGGTGTGCCGATGCCGTTCTTCATCCACAAGGAGACCGGCGCCCTGCACCCGCGGACCCTGGAACTGCTGGAAGCCGTTGCGAAAAAAGTGGAACTGGGCGGCATCGAAGCCTGGCAGCGCATCGAGGCAGGGGAATTGCTTGGTGGAGGGGCGGAGCAGTACGCAAAGGTGAAGGACACGCTCGACGTCTGGTTCGATTCGGGCTCGACGCACCAGACCGTGCTGAAAGGCTCGCATGCGAAGGAACTGAAGTTTCCCGCGGACCTCTACCTGGAGGGGTCGGATCAGCACCGCGGCTGGTTCCATTCCTCGCTCCTCGTGTCGTGCATGTTGAACGGCCGGGCGCCTTACGAAGCCTTGCTCACCCACGGCTTCGTGGTCGACGGCGAAGGCCGCAAGATGTCGAAGTCGCTCGGCAACGTCATCGCCCCGCGGAAAATCTTCGAGACGCTGGGCGCCGAGATCCTGCGCCTCTGGGTGGCGGCGACCGACTACTCGGGCGAGCTTTTCATCTCCGACGAGATCCTGAAGGGAGTGGTCGAGTCCTATCGCCGCATCCGCAACACGCTTAGGTTTCTGCTCGCGAACATCTCCGATTTCGATCCCGACCGGGACGCGATGCCGGTGGAAAAGTGGCTCGAGATCGACCGCTACGCGCTCGCCCTCACGACGGAGCTGCAGACCGCGGTCCTCGTCCACTACGAAAAATACGAGTTTCATCCTGCGGTCACGAGGCTTCAGACGTTTTGCTCGGAGGATCTCTCGGCGTTCTACTTCGATGTTCTCAAGGACCGCCTCTACACCTGCGGCGCGAATTCGCCCGCGCGCCGCGCCGCGCAGAACGCGCTCTACCACATCAGCCAGAGTCTTCTCAGGCTGATGGCGCCGATCCTCAGCTTCACAGCGGAGGAAGCTTGGAAGGTGTTCCGGCCCGGCGACGACACCATCTTCGCGCATCCGTACTATCGCCTCCCCGAGGTCCCCGGAGCGCAGGCCCTGCTCGAGAAATGGCAGGCTCTGCGCCAGATCCGCTCCGAGGTGCAGAAACTCCTCGAGAATCACCGCGCCGCGGGCAGAATCGGCTCGTCGCTGCAAGCCGAAGTCGAGATCGCCGCGACCGG
>DATHJM010000135.1:0-5310 GCA_035489775.1 Burkholderiales bacterium | reverse complement strand
AAATGACCCCATCGGTCGGTTCTGACGCTGAGCGGGAACTCACCGATGGAGCCGTCTACTACGCACGAGAAGCAAAAAACGCCGACTTGGGCCTTGCGTTCATCGCTGAATTCGAGCGCGCCTTGGAGCTTCTTTGCGCGTATCCGCGGCTTGGCGCGCCGTGGAGAAGCAGGCGCCGCTTCCCTTTGCGACGGTTTCCCTACAGCATCATTGACTACATCACGGGCGAAGAACTGCGGGTCATTGCGCTAGCCCATCATCGGCGCAAGCCCGGTTACTGGACCGATCGCAAGTAGATTCTGTCTCGGGTAGATTTAATAATGAAACTAGCTTCCGCACTGGTCATTCTGTTGAGCGCGTGCGCCACGGCGTCCGCACAGTCGTACCCGACCAAGCCGATACGCCTCGTGGTCGGTTTCGCCCCGGGCGGCGCTGCCGATATCATCTCGCGCGCGATGAGCGAGCCGCTGACGCGCGCGCTCGGCCAGGGCATCATCGTCGACAACAAGCCGGGGGCGGGATCGAGCCTCGCCGCGGAGTACGTGGCCAAGGTGGCGCCCGACGGCTACACCATCATGATCGCGAGCCAGAGCGGCATGATCATCAACCCGATCGTCAACAAGAACATCTCGTACGACACCGAGCGTGATTTCGTGGCCATCACGCAGGTGACGAGCTCGCCGCTCGTGGTCGCGGTCCATCCCTCGCTGCCGGTGAATTCGATTCGCGAGCTCATCGCCGAGGCGAAGAAAAATCCCGGCAAGCTCAACTTCGCCACGTCCGGAAACGGGTCGCTCCCGCATCTCGCGACCGCGCTCTTCGACGCGCTCGCCGCCGTGGAGATGGTCCACATTCCCTACAAGAGCGGGGGCCTGTCGGTCCAGTCGGTGCTCGCCGGCGACACGCAGGTGACCTTCGCCACCGCGCCTTCGGTGATGCCGCACGTGCTTACCGGCAAGCTGCGCGGGCTCGCCGTCACGACGCGCGGGCGTTCGCCGCTGGTCGAAGGCTTGCCGGGAATGGAGGAAGCGGGCCTCGCGAACTACGACGTTTCCATCTGGTACGGATTTTTCGCGCCGAAAGCGACGCCGCGGGCCATCGTCGCGCGGCTGTTCGAAGCGACGACGCAGGCGCTTCGGGATCCGAAGCTCGCTGCTGTGCTCGCGCCCGCCGGGACCGAGGCGGTCGCGTCCCAGTCGCCTGCGGACTTCGGCGCGTTCCTGCGCCGGGACGCGGAAGCCCTCGCGCGCGTGATCCGCGAGACGGGAGTGAAGTTCGAGTAGACGGCCTCGCTCAGCTTCGCGTCGCGAAAATCAGGATCACGAGCAGAACCAGTCCGATCCCCAGGCTCCAGCCGATCAGCTTCTTCTCCACGGGGAGCAGGGGCTCGACCGGCATCTTGCGCATTTCTTCGCCGACTTTGGGTTGTTCCATGACTATTCCTCCCTTTCAACCGGCCGCGAGCGGCGGCTTCACTCCTGCGAAAAACACCCAGGAAATCACCAGGCCCACCCAGATGACGAAGCCGAACAGGCACACGACATAGACCGCGGCGAGCTTGCCGATACCTTCTTCCCAGAGTTTCCTGAAGTTGGACATTACCCCGATGGTGAAGAAGGTCATGATGAAAAAGATCACGCGGAAAGTGTTCGCCTCGCCCATTGCCGCGCGGATCTTGGCCGTGGTCGCCGGGGTCGTGCCGTAGGCGAGGAGCAGGACCACCACGAAAGTCAGCACGTAGCCGATGATGAATTTCGGGAACCGCTCCCAGATCTCGCCGATCTTCGCTTTGTCGCCGGCCGCGCGAACTTCGATGTGGTTGGTCCAGATGTAGGCGAGGAGGAAGGCCCAGATGCCGATGAAGATGTCGATGAAGATCTTCACCGTCGCGGTGGTCCCGAGTATCCAGCCTTTTGCGTAGTTGATGCCCTCGGCTGCGTTGGTGGCGAGGATCAGCGATTCGGCGATCGCACCGCTCGCGACGGCTGCGCCGTCGGTTTTCACCGCCAGCCCCATCCACGCGCCCGCGACCATGGGCTCATGGGCGAGGAACGCATTCGCGGCAAACGGCAGAATGAGCAGCTCCACCACGGCGAAAATCACCACCAGCGAAGCCACCATGATCGGAACGATGGGCCGGGCGCGGATCGCGCCGCCGGTGGCGATCGCTGCGGATACGCCGCAGATCGAGATTCCCGAGGCGAGCGGCGCCGCCCACTCGCGGCTGAAGCCGAACCACTTGCGCGCGACGAAGTACACCACCGCCCAGTAGATCAGATAGGCCTCGATGATCGCCGCAAGACCCCGGAACAGGACCGACTTCGCCAGGACCGGCTGCGTCGCCGCCATGATGCCGAGGAACCCGCCGAGGAGAACGATCGCGGCCTTGATGTAGAGCTCGGGCCGCACTGCTTCCTTCATCCATGCAGCGAAGCCCGGAAAGAAATTCCCGACGACGAGGCCGGCGACGAGGGCGAGGACGAATCCGCCTTCGTTGGTGAGCTTCAGCGACCAGCTGATGCCGAATCGTTGCATGTCGGCCGGCGTCGTCACGGCGAAATTCGCGTAGCTGCCCGCGATCCAGGACAGATAGCTGATCCAGAACACCGCGGTAAAGCCGAGCGCGAAACGCTTGAGGTCGGCTTTCAGCATGGCGGCGCCCGCGGTCATCACGACGAGCAGGGCAACGTAGGTAGCGATCAGGGCGCCCACCCCGCTTAAGGCGGAATAAGCCTTGGAGACGGGATTGAGGGCTTTGGATGCATCGGTCCAGACGCCCGTGGTGACGACCCAGCCGAGGACGTCCGTTCCGGCGAGCGTGCCCAGCGCGAGCACGAAAACGAGCAGGCCGATCCAGACCGACAGCCAGTCTTCGCTGATGCCTTTGGCAACTGGATTCATGATCTCCCCCTTGAGGACAGGAAATTACCGGCTCGCCGCGGAAACGGGAACAAACCAAAGATTAGTTTCTTATAACCAATTCTGATTTTGTGTGCTATGTTGCCTGCGCCAAAGTCCCGCTCCCGCCCTCTTCTGCGCCCGCGTCCGATACGATGCCGCAGTACTACGACAGCCTTGAAACCCGCGACCCCAAGGAGCGGGAACGTCTTCTGATGGTCGCGCTTTCCGGCCAGATTGCGCACGCGAAACGAAAAGCTCCGGGCTGGGCGCGGATTCTCGCCGACGTCGATCCGGCGGGTATCACCAGCCGCGCCACGCTCGCAAACCTGCCGGTCACGCGCAAATCGGACCTCGCGGAGCTGCAAAAGGCCGAGCACCCGCTCGGCGGCCTGAACACTACGCTCGCGCAGCTCGGCAAAGTCTTCGTCTCGCCCGGGCCGATCTACGACCCGGAAGGGCGCGGGCGCGATTGGTGGCGCACGGCGCGAGCCCTGTTCGCAGCGGGATTGCGCCCGGGCGACCTGGCGATCAACGCATTCTCCTACCACTTCACGCCGGCGGGCTCGATGCTCGAATCGGGCGCGCTCGCGCTCGGCTGCACGGTGGTGCCGACCGGAACGGGGCACACCGAAATGCAGGCCGCGACCATCGCCGATCTGCGAGCAAGCGCCTATATCGGCACGCCTTCGTTCCTGAAGCTCATCGTCGAGAAGGCCGACGAGTTGAAAGCGGACATCCGTTCGCTCAAGAAGGCGGCCGTTGGCGCGGAATATCTTCCGCCCGCGCTGCGTGCCGCGATGGGCGAGCGCGGCATCCGCGTGCTGCAGTCCTATGCGTCGGCGGACCTCGGCCTGATCGCCTACGAATCCGAGGCGCTCGAAGGCATGATCCTCGACGAAGCACTGATACTGGAGATTGTTCGACCCGGGACAGGCGACCCCGTGCCGGAAGGCGAAGTCGGCGAAGTAGTCATCACCACATTCAATCCGGATTACCCGCTGATCCGCTTCGGTACCGGGGACTTGTCGGCGATATTGCCGGGGCAAAGCGCCTGCGGGCGCACCAATGTCCGCATCCGCGGGTGGATGGGCCGCGCCGACCAAACGACAAAAGTGAAAGGCATGTTCGTGCACCCCTCGCAGGTCGCCGAGGTGGTGAAGCGCCACGGGGAAATCGCGAAGGCGAGGCTCATCGTCGATAACCCCGGCGGCGCCGATCGCATGACGCTGCATTGCGAAGTCGCGGCGGGGAGCGATGCGCTGAAAGGGGCCATCGAGGCGTCGCTGCGCGACATTACCAAGCTGCGCGGCGAAGTCGCGTTCAGAAAGCCGGGCGAGCTGCCGAACGACGGCAGGGTAATCGAGGATGCGAAGAAATACGACTGACCGGGAAAGCAAGCCGATGCGGCCCGGACCGCTCTCCGGCGTCCGCGTGCTCGACCTGACGCGCCTGCTTCCGGGTCCGATGGCGACGCTGCACCTCGCCGACTTGGGCGCGGACGTCATCAAGATCGAGGACACGGGCGCCGGCGACTACGCCCGCGAGATGGGTCGCACGCGGGGAGGCGTGTCGGATTTTTTCCGGCTCATCAACCGCAACAAGCGCGCGATGCGGCTCGACCTGAAGCAGGCGCAGGGACGGGAAGTCTTTTTGCGCCTTGCGAAAGGTGCCGACGTCGTGGTCGAAGGCTTCCGTCCCGGCGTCATGGCGAAGCTCGGTGTGGGCTACGATGCGCTCGCCGCCGTGAATCAGCGCCTGGTGTTTTGCTCGATCACGGGTTACGGGCAGAACGGTCCCTACGCCGGACGCGCCGGGCACGACATCAACTACATCGGCTACGCCGGCGTCGGCGATCGGATCGGGACAGCGGAAGCCCCGGTCGTGCCGAACTTCCAGATTGCCGATCTGCTCGGCGGGGCGCTTACCCCGGCGATGGGAATTCTCGCCGCGCTGATCGACGCCAGATCTTCGGGACGCGGCCGCCACGTCGACGTCGCAATGACCGATGCCGTCTTTGCGCACGCGATCTTTCCACTCCTGGGATTTCTCGAGAGCGAAAAGACGCCCGCCCGCGGGACGGGCATGCTCGACGGGGGTCTCGCGTGTTACAACGTCTACCGGACGCGGGACGGGCGCTACATGGCGGTGGGAGCGCTTGAGCGAAAATTCTGGGAAACACTGTGCGATATACTCGGCTGCCCCGAATTGAAAGGAAAACACATCGTGTACGGTGAGGAAGCAAGGCCGGTGAAGGAACGGCTGGAGGCGGCCTTTGCCTCGCGCACGCAGCATCAGTGGTCGGAGGTCTTCGCCCGCGCGGATTGCTGCGTGAGCCCGATTCTGACCGTGGACGAGGCACTGGCGAACGAGCAGCTGCGCGCCCGCGACATGGTTATCGTGAAAGAAGGG
>DATHJM010000134.1:0-7765 GCA_035489775.1 Burkholderiales bacterium | reverse complement strand
AAGCGGGAAAAAAGCCCGCGGTCTCCTGCGAGCAGCCTGGCTTCGAGGAGGCTCGTCATCACGGTAACGTCCTTGGTCGCTTCTTCGACGCATTCGGCGACCGTGCGCACGCTGTGGGAGAGCTCAAGTCCGGTGTCCCAGAGTCGCCCGACGAGCTCCTCGATCTTGGCCGCCGGGCCTGCGGAAGCCGGATCCTGCAGCAGCACCAGGACATCGATGTCGGAGTGAGGATAAAGCTCGCCGCGTCCGTATCCGCCGACCGCGAGCAGCGCAAGGGGCACGGGCAGCCGCAGCTGCAGCCACAGGTCCTTCAGCACACGGTCGATCAGCCGGCAATGCTCGCGCAGCACCACGGGACCGTCGGCCGTCTCGTGAAACTTCGACTGCAGGGCGCGGCGCTCGGCTTGCACGCCGGCCTTCAGGCGGGCGAGTGTCGCGCCGCCGTCCGCAAGTGCGGGAGGGGACAACATGGAATCAGTGCTTCGGCGGCGGTGGGGTGCCGGCGGAAAGCGTCAGGATCTCGAAGCCCGTATCGGTGACCAGCACGGTGTGCTCCCATTGTGCCGAGAGGCTATGGTCCTTGGTGACGATGGTCCAGCCGTCGGCGAGTTCGCGGATCGCCGGCTTGCCGGCGTTGATCATCGGTTCGATCGTGAAGGTCATTCCAGGCTGGAGGCGCGTGCCGGTTCCAGAGCGTCCGTAGTGCAGAACCTGCGGCTCTTCATGGAATTTCCGCCCGATTCCATGGCCGCAGAATTCGCGGACGACGCTGTAGCCGTGGCTTTCGGCATGCTGCTGGATCGCCGCGCCGAGATCACCGAGAAAGGCCCCGGGGTGCACCGCCCGGATTCCGAGCCACATGCACTCGTAAGTGGTCTCGCACAGGCGCTTCGCCTGGATGGAAGGGTCGCCGACGTAGTACATGCGGCTAGAATCGCCGTGAAAGCCATCTTTGATCACGGTGACGTCGATATTCAGGACATCGCCGGCCTTGAGCACGCGCTCCCCCGGAATGCCGTGGCAGACTTGGTGGTTGACCGAAGTGCAGATCGACTTTGGAAAGGGCTTATACCCCGGCGGAGCGTAATTCAGCGGGGCAGGGATTGCCTTTTGTTCCTCGACGATCAGGTCATGGCAAAGGCGATCGAGTTCGCCGGTCGTGATTCCGGGCCTGACATGGGGGGCAACGAAGTCGAGCACTTCCCCGGCGAGCTGACCTGCAACGCGCATGCGCGCGATTTCCTCGGCGGTCTTCAGGTGTATCGCCATGCTTTGACAAAAAAGTGCGAAGGATAAGTCATCGATCCTGCCACGGCAAACCATCCCCCACGCTGTTTGCGACTGGAGCGGAGTAAAACTCTGTTTGCACAGGAAAAACTTGCATCAGTTTCGACCCACGTGCTACCATTTTAAGTCTCTAGCCGGGCTTGGGCTCGGCTAAATTTTTGCCGCTCCGCTGTTAGGGTGCCCGAGAGTTTTTCAGCGGGTCATTTGGCCGGAGCGACCCTTAATGTAACCCTAACCGGAGTCATCATGTCGACCACGATGCGCCAAATGCTCGAAGCGGGCGTGCATTTCGGCCACCAGACCCGCTACTGGAACCCGAAGATGGCGCCTTTCATCTTCGGTCATCGCAACAAGATCCACATCATCAATCTCGAGAAGACGATGGTGATGTATCAGGAGGCGATGAAATTCGTGCGGCAGCTTGCCTCCAACAAAGGCACTCTCCTGTTCGTCGGAACCAAGCGACAGGCGCGCGAGATCATCCGTGAAGAAGCCGAGCGCTGCGCCTCCCCATTTGTCGATCACCGCTGGCTGGGCGGGATGCTCACGAACTTCAAGACCGTCCGCCAATCGATCAAGCGGCTCAAGGAAATGGAGATAATGATCGAGGACGGCAGCATGGAGAAGCTGGCGAAAAAGGAAGCCTTGCACTTTCAGCGCGAACTCGCCAAGCTGCAGCGCAGCTTGGGCGGCATCAAGTCGCTGGACAACCGGCCTGATGCCCTGTTCGTGATCGACGTCGGCTACCAGAAAGGGGCGGTCGCAGAGGCGAAAAAGCTCGGCATCCCCGTTATCGGGGTCGTCGATACCAATCATTCTCCGGACGGGATTGCTTACGTGATTCCGGGCAACGACGACTCCAGCCGGGCGATTCGCTTGTATGCGCGCGGGATCGCCGATGCGGTCCTGGAGGGCCGCAGCCAAGTCGTGCAGGAAATCATCGGTGCAGCCTCCGATGAATTCGTCGAAGTCGAAGAGTCCGGCGCGAAAGCACGATGATCGGCGATTGCGGTCCTAAAGGGAGCGCGGCTGTCTCTTTTTTTGCAACCTTCCGAGCAGTGAGGTTCCGGTAATGGCGGAAATCACCGCAAGCATGGTCAGAGATCTGCGCGACAAGACCGACGCGCCGATGATGGAGTGTAAAAAAGCGCTGGTCGAGGCGGAGGGCAATTCAGCCAAGGCCGAGGAGCTGCTGCGCGTCAGGCTCGGCAACAAGGCGTCCAAGGCTTCGACACGTACGGCTGCGGAGGGCGTGGTCGCGGTTCACGTCGCGCCGGACGCGAAGACCGGCGCAATCGTGGAAGTCAACTGCGAGACCGATTTCGTAGCCAAGAACAACGATTTCCTTAATTTCGCCCGTTCGCTGGCGGACCTCGTCGCGAAAAGGAACCCGCCGGACGTGGCGGCCCTTTCGTCGGCGCCGCTTGGCGGATCCACGGTGGAAGAGACACGCAAGGCCTTGGTCGGACGCATCGGCGAAAACATGTCGATCCGGCGTTTCGCCAGGATCGAGGCGAAGGGGCGAATCGCCCACTACGTTCACGGCGCCAAGATCGGAGTACTTGTCGATATTTCGGGCGGCGACGATCAGTTCGCACGCGAAATCGCGCAACACATTTCCTGGGGCAAGCCCATCGCTCTTTCGAAGGACGGCGTGCCGGCCGAGTCGATCAAGAAGGAGCGTGACATCGCGACTGCCCAGGCAGCCGCATCGGGCAAGCCGCCGAACATCATGGAAAAAATGATCGAAGGCGGGGTGCAAAAGTACCTGAAGCAGGTGACGCTGCTCGGACAGGGTTTCGTCAAGGATGAGAAACAGAGCGTCGAAGCGGCACTGAAAGCAAAGGGCGCCTCGATATCGAGTTTCGTGCTCTACGTCGTGGGCGAGGGCATCGAGAAGAGGTCGGGCGATTTCGCCACCGAAGTCATGGAGCAGGTGAGCAAAGCGAAGAAGGATGGAAACAAGTCCGAAAAAGCCGCCTGAGATGGCTGCATCCGCAAAGTACAAGCGCATCCTGCTCAAACTGAGCGGCGAAGCCCTCATGGGAGACGACCCCTTCGGGATCAATCGCGCCACCATCGAGCGCATCGTCGGCGAGATCGCCCAGGTTTCGGCGCTCGGCCTGGAGATCGCGGTGGTGATCGGCGGGGGCAACATCTTTCGCGGTGTGGCCCCGGGCGCCGCGGGAATGGATCGCGCCACCGCCGATTACATCGGAATGCTCGCGACCATCATGAACGCGCTCGCTTTGCAGGACGCCATGCGGCAGGCGGGTTTGAACGCGCGGGTGCAGTCTGCGCTCAACATAGAACAGGTGGTCGAACCGTACATCCGCAACAAGGCGATCCGCTACCTCGAGGAAGGCAAGATCGTCATTTTTGCCGCGGGTACAGGCAACCCGTTCTTCACGACCGATACCGCAGCGGCGCTGCGGGGAACGGAGATCGGCGCTGAAATGGTGCTCAAGGCGACCAAGGTCGACGGCATTTACACCGCGGATCCCAAGCTGCACCCGGACGCCAAGCGTTACGACAAGCTGAGCTTCGACGAGGCCATGATCAAGAACCTGCGGGTGATGGATGCCACGGCTTTCGCGCTATGCCGCGATCAGAAGCTCCCGATCACCGTGTTCAGCATTCTTAAAGCCGGAGCGATGAAACGGGTGGTCACCGGCGAAAAGGAAGGCACGCTCGTCTACGTGAGCGCCTGAGCGACGATGGGGAATTCATGAATACCCTGGCCGAGGTCAAAAGGAACACCGAGCAAAGAATGCACAAGTCGCTCGATGCCTTGAAAACCGACCTGGGGAAAGTCCGCACCGGCCGGGCGCATGCGGGGCTGCTCGACCACATTTCAGTGGATTATTACGGCAGCCAGATGCCGATTCCGAAGGTCGCCAACGTAAGCCTGCTCGACGCCCGCACCCTCGGCGTATCGCCCTGGGAGAAAAAGATGCTCGGCGCGATCGAAAAGGCCATCCGCGAGTCCGATCTGGGCCTGAATCCTGCTTCTCAGGGGGATATGGTCCGGGTGCCGATGCCGTCTCTCACCGAGGAGCGCCGCCGCGATTTGATCAAGGTGATCAAGCACGAAGGCGAAAATGCCAAGGTTGCCGTGCGCAACACGCGCCGCGACGCCAACCATGCGCTCAAGGAATTGCTGAAAGCCAAGGCCGTGTCCGAAGACGAGGAACGGCGCGCGCAGGACGAGGTCCAAAAGCTCACCGACAAGCACATCACCGATATCGACAGGATGATCGCGGCAAAAGAGACCGAGCTGATGGCGGTTTGATCGAACACCAGAGAAACTCCACACATGAAACCCTTCGCCAGCTCAACGCGCGAGATCCCGCCGGCCAGTGACATCCCGAAGCACATCGCCGTCATCATGGATGGCAACGGGCGCTGGGCCAAGAAACGCTATCTCCCCCGCGTCGCCGGACACAAGCAAGGGGTCGAGACGGTGCGTCGAGTCACGCAGGCGTGCACCGATCGCGGCATCGGATACCTGACCCTGTTTGCCTTCAGCTCGGAGAACTGGCGCCGGCCCGCCGAAGAGGTTTCGACGCTCAAGCAGCTGTTCATGGGCGCGCTGGAGCAGGAAGCCGAGCGGCTGCACGAAAACAAGGTGCGCCTGAAGATAATCGGCGATATCGCGCCCTTCGGGGCGCGCGTGGTCGAACTCGCGCAACGCGCCCAAGAGCTCACCTCGCGCAATGCGGGCCTTACGCTCACCATTGCCGCCAACTACGGCGGCCGCTGGGATCTGATGCAGGCTTTGCTGAAGCTGGTGAAGAGCGGTCCACCGCCCGCTGACGGATACACCGAGGAGCAACTCGCCCCGCATCTCGCGCTCAACTACGCGCCCGAGCCGGATTTGTTCATTCGCACCGGCGGCGAGCAGCGCATCAGCAATTTCCTGCTCTGGCAGCTCGCCTATACCGAACTGTATTTCACGCCCACGCTGTGGCCGGACTTCGACGCCAAGCAGCTCGACGCGGCGATCACCTGGTATCGCGAGCGCGAGCGCCGCTTCGGGCAGACCAGCGAGCAGCTCGAAAAGACCAAGCGCGAAACCAGCGGCCGGCGGAGGATCGCGTAAGGCCTTCTGCCGTGCAGGCGGAAAAGCGCGGGCACCCATGCTCAAAACCCGCGTGCTGACGGCGGCGGTAGTGCTCGCAGTGTTTCTCTCGGCGCTGTTCCTGCTGCCCAGGCCCGGCTGGATCGCGTTTTGCGCCGTGTTTCTCGGCCTTTCCGCGTGGGAATGGGGAGCATTGGCGGGGCTCGCCGCGGCCGGCCGCTTGATATATTCGGCATTCCTGGTTGGAGTCTTTGTGCTGCTCGGGGTCTTCGAGCCTTCGGCGACGAACAGCTCCTATGGGCCCGCCTGGGCCTACTATGCCGCGGCCTTGTTCTGGATCGTGCTCGTTCCGGTGTGGATCTGGCGGCAACCTCGCTCCAGGAGCCGGACCTTGCTGCTTGCTGCCGGCGCCACGGCGCTCTTGCCCGCTGCCGCCGCGCTCGTGGATTTGCGCGGCGTTCATCCCGCCTTGCTGCTCGGGATCCTGGGTGCGGTCTGGATCTCCGACACGGCCGCCTATTTCATCGGCCGGCGCTTCGGCAAACGCAAGCTCGCTCCGTCCATCAGCCCCGGAAAAACCTGGGAAGGCGTTGCCGGGGCGCTGGCGGCAGTCGGGCTCTACGCGCTGGCTTGGGCGTACCTGGGCGGCGCGGGAGGCATGCTTGCGTGGCCCGGCCCGATGAAAGTGACGCCTGCATGGATCCTCCCGGTGCTGCTCGGACTCGCCGTCGTGGGGATAATTGGCGATCTGTTCGAATCTCTGATAAAACGCCAGGCGGGGGTCAAGGACAGCGGCACGCTTCTACCCGGCCACGGGGGGATACTCGATCGCATCGATGCACCCGTGGCAATGTTACCGCTGGCAGTGCTTGCGTTCGTTAGATGACCACGATTCAGAACATCGCAATACTCGGAGCGACGGGCTCGATCGGAGCGAGTACCCTGGACGTCATCGCGCGGCATCCGTCGCGCTTCCGGGTGGCGGCATTGACCGCCAATCGGCAAGTCGATGAGCTGGCGGAGCTGTGCAAACTCCACCGCCCCGACTACGCCTGCGTGGCGGATGCCTCGCTCGCGCCGCGGCTGCACGAGCGCCTCGCTGGAGCCGGCCTGGCTTGCAAGATACTCGCGGGGGAAGCAGGACTCGTCGAAGTGGCTTCTTTGCCCGAAGTCGACTGCGTCATGGCCGCCATCGTTGGAGCGGCAGGGCTTCGTGCCACGCTTGCCGCCGCGAGGACGGGCAAGAAACTGCTGCTCGCGAACAAGGAAGCGCTGGTGGTTGCCGGCCCGGTGTTCATGGAAAAGGTGCGTTCGAGCGGAGCGATGCTGCTGCCCATAGACAGCGAGCACAACGCAATTTTCCAGTGCCTTCCGCCTTTCGCGGCCGGCGAGCCCGTCGCGAAAGGGATCCGCAGAATCCTCCTCACCGGATCGGGCGGACCCTTCAGGGCGCGTTCGCGCGCGGAGCTGCACCGTGTGACGCCGGACGAGGCCTGTGCGCACCCGAACTGGGTCATGGGGCGCAAGATCTCGGTGGATTCCGCGACCATGATGAACAAGGGACTGGAAATCATCGAAGCGAGGTGGCTCTTCGGCGCGAGCCCCGAGCAGATCCAGGTCGTCATCCATCCGCAAAGCGTGGTGCACTCGATGGTCGAGTACGCCGACGGTTCCGTGGTCGCCCAGCTCGGGCACCCGGACATGCGCACGCCGATCGCCCAGGCGCTCGCATATCCCGAGCGTATCGACGCCGGAGTGCCGTCGCTCGACTTCTTCCGCATCGGGGCCTTGAGCTTCGAGCAGCCTGATTTCGAGCGCTTTCCCGCCCTGAGCCTCGCTTACGCTGCGCTCAGGAGCGGAGGGGCCGCACCGGCCACACTCAATGCGGCCAACGAGGTCGCCGTAGCCGCGTTTCTCGAAGGCCGGTTGCCGTTCTTGCTGATTACCACGGTCATCGAGGAAACGCTCGCCGGTCTTCCCGCGAGTCCCCTCGCCACGCTCGAGGATGTCCTCGCCGCCGATGCGAGGGCCCGGGTACGGGCGAACCAGATCGTCACGCGACTGAAAGCCCACGCCGCATGAATTTCGCCGTCACCCTGCTGGCTTTCATCGTCGCACTGGGCGTGCTGATCGTGTTTCACGAGTTCGGCCACTATGTGATCGCGCGCCTGTTCGGGGTGAAGGTATTGCGCTTCTCGATCGGCTTCGGCAGGTCGCTGTGGCGGACTCGCCGCGGCCGGGACCAGACCGAGTGGGTGATCGCCGCGCTGCCGCTCGGCGGCTACGTAAAAATGCTCGACGAACACGAAGGGCCGGTCGCGCCCGAAGAGCTGCACCGGGCATTCAATCGCCAGAGCCCCTGGCGGCGCATCGCGATCGTCGCTGCGGGCCCGGCGG
>DATHJM010000133.1:0-2426 GCA_035489775.1 Burkholderiales bacterium | reverse complement strand
TCCGATCGTGAAGGAAATTCCCGACGCGAAGCCCAGTCTCGAATGAACACCGCCCTACCCGCCGGGGCCTTGTCCGTGACACTCGCTTTGGGTTTGATCGTGCCGGTGGTCGCTTTCGCGGAGGTGTCCGAAGAGCCGTTGCTCGGCCCGGGCCTGCGATTACGGCCGGCGTACGATGGCTCGGCTACTCAGCGCGCAGAGTTTGTCCCGGTCGTCCGATACTACGGCCAGCACTGGTTCGTACGCTCGACGCAGGGCGTGCTCGAGGGCGGTGCCCGGATAGAGCTTGCGCCGGGGCTCCATGCCGGCGCGCAGCTCGCCTACGAGTCGGGGCGCAAGACGAGCGAATCCGATTTCCTCAAGAGTCACGGTGTGCCGGATATCAAGATTGGGGCATCGGTCGGTGTGCATGTCGAGTGGGACCACAAGTTCGGTCCCATGCCGATCACACTGCTCGCGCGCGCACGGCAGCACGCCGACTCCGATCGGGGCGCCCAGGCCGACTTCCGCCTCAGCGCCGGTATCTTCCAAAGCGGACGCGTAGCCGCCGGCGTATTTACACAGGCGACGTGGGCTGACGCGAAATCGACCAACTCTTTCTACTCCACCCCGCCGCCGCAGTCCCCGACGGACTTGCCGGAGTTCAGTGCAGGAAGCGGATGGTTGTTTGCCGGCTTCGGCTTGCTCTGGTCGGTCGACCTGAGCCGGGATTGGACTGTGGTCGGCAGCATGGAGTCCCGGAACCTGCGCGGCGACGCGGCGCGCAGTCCGCTCGCGGAACGCACGTCGAATTACTATGCGAGCGCGGGCATCGCTTATCGTCTTTGAAGCAACTGCGGCGGCCGATCTTCGCAGGGTGACTCAGGAGCCTTACAAGTGACTCCAGACCAAACCGTCCTGCTCTTGGACCTGATTCTGGCTTGCGGAGGGGCTTACCTGGCCTGGTTGGGTAGCCTGTAAGGTTTTCCCTCTCAGTACCGTCACTGATATCCCCCGGGGGTGAGCCGCCCCGGCTGGCGGGAAAAACCGCCGGGATGAAGCGAAAACTCCCTATTTGCGTGCGCTAGCGTACAGATCGCCCTCAGGCGATAGAGATAATCGGGTGTGAGAGAGGAGGTTTGCGAATGAACGGGACCCGGTTCTTATCTGGCCTCACGGGCCTCTTGCGCGGCAAGCGCGGGCTGGTCTCTGACCCCCAGCCGGTCTTGCTGGGCCTCGCCGGTTTTGACGGCAAGCTGAAGTTTCTCAACCCGGCGTGGGAGAAAATCCTTGGATATCCTCAGCGAGAGCTGCTGGACCGGCCGCTGAGCGAATTGATGCAGCATGGGCAGACCGCCGCCGCGCTGGTGGACCGGCTTCTGGCAGAGGACAATTTCGACTCAATGGAATTCGGCTTGCGGTGCCAGGACGGCACGTGCAAGTGGTTCTTATGGCACCGGCGGTTCGATTCGGAGCACCAGGCGATCTTCATCGCGGGTTTTGACATCACCGAGCAGAAGAGCCGGGAGATCGCATCTTTGCTACGATCCTACGAGCGATCGAAAAGAGCCGGCGCCGCGGTTTGAACCGGCAAGGGGCCCAGACGCGCGCCAGCTCAAAATATTGTACTTATGTGCGCCAGCGCACAGAACCCCTTGAAGTAGTAGGGGATGATTGAAATGGGTGTATATCTCCTCCCTGATAAACACTCGAAGTCCCTGGCCCGGTAACGGCAATCCCGTTCCGGGCCTTTTTTATGTGTGTGCCAACGCACAGAAGGGCTCGGAATAGAGGGGGATGATTGAGGCGGGTGTAGATGGGTGTTTATACGTCCTTTCAATAAACACTCGAAGTCCCTGGCCCGGTGACGGCGATCCCGTTCCGGGCTTTTTTTTCGCTGCTGCCAATCCTGTACGCTGTCAGGCCTGTCTTTACCGCGGGTCTCTGCTTACCTGTTGACCATCCCGGCGATCAGCTTCAAGAGCTCGGCCTGAACGAGATCCTTGTCGATCTGGGCCAATTGGTAATCCCCTCTCGGGCTGGCGGGACCACCGGATTGGGGTACCGCGTTGCTGCTTTGTATGCACACGGTCTTGTTGTAGTGCCGGGTGATGAAAGACAGCGAGGGAAACTGGGCATCGCCGTTCGAGGACATTTCCATCCCGGCGGGCATGATGCGGATGGAGACGGCCGCCTCGATGGTCTTGCCATCGGGTTCGCCGGCGTACTCGTTTTCGGAAATCTTGAAGTCGTGCCCTCGCTCTTTCAGGATGGCGCCGATTGCCTCGAAAACCGGCTTCACCACCTTGGTTTTGAGATCGGCGAACCCTTTTAGAAAATTGTCCTCGTCCGTTTTGACCTGCTGTCTCCTCTCCTCGACGGCACGGCGCTTCTCGTCGTATTGATCCAGCAACCTTCCTAGCTCGACATTCAGGTCCCTGGCCATG
>DATHJM010000132.1:0-3566 GCA_035489775.1 Burkholderiales bacterium | reverse complement strand
ACGAGATAGGCCTTCACCGAGTCGGCGCGGCGCACCGAGAGCTTCATGTTGTAGGCGTCGCTGCCCAGGCGGTCGGCGTGGCCGACTGCAATGACCACCTCGAGGTTGACGTTGCGCAGCTTGCCGACGAGGTCATCGAGCCTGCCTCTGGCATCCGGCCGGATCACATACCGGTCGAAATCGAAATTGACCGTTGACGCGGTGGTCACTTTCTCCGGCTTGGGCGCGGGCGCGGGTGCGGGCGCAGGCGGAGGCGGCGTCGGCAAGGCTCGCGGCGCGGGTGCCGGAGGCGGCGGGGGCGGCGGGGGTGTGGGTTCCGGCGTGGATGCGCAGCCTGCGAACGCGAGCAGGGCAATCACCGATAGCGCGGTGCTCAGTCTGTTGTTCATGCTTTCCTCTCGTAGGAAGGTTGAGGCTCGAGCCGCGGCTCGAGCGGAGCTTCGGTACGCCGTCCGGAACCTTGGGAATTCCGCAAAACGCCCACCTTAAGCTTTTGTTTCTGCTGCTAACTTATTTTGCCACAGAAGAACACGATTGTTCAAGCTGCGATTGTCGAACCCGACGAGTTTTTTTTCCCGGACCCGGGGTTCTCCTGCGACCCACACGTGCGATACGTGCTCGCGTCCCGCCGAGTACACCAGATGCGAGACCGGGTCGTAGCACGGGGAAAGCTCCGGCTCGTCGAAGGCGACCGCGGCGAGGTCGGCGAGCTTGCCCGGCGCGAGGGACCCGATCGAGGCTTCCAGGCCGAGCGCGCGGGCGCCATGCAGCGTGGCCGCGGCGAGAGCCTGGTGCGCAGGCATCGCCTGGACGTCGTCGCCCGCCGCCTTTGCGAGAAGCGCGGCGGTTCGCATTTCCTGGAACGAGTCCAGGCGGTTGTTGCTCGCCGCGCCGTCGGTGCCGATGCCGACGTTGATTCCGCATTTCAACATCGCCGCGACGGGCGCGAGGCCGCTCGCGAGCTTGAGGTTGGACGACGGGCAGTGCGCGACGGAGGCGCCGTGGTGCGCGAGCATTTCGATCTCCTCCTGCGTGACATGCACCGCGTGCGCCGCGATCAGCCGCGGTCCCAGCACGCCCAGCGCGCGCATCCGCTCCAGCGGCCGCGCCTTGTGCCTGGCGACGCTCTCCTCGATCTCCTCGCGGGTCTCGTGCAGGTGCGTATGGATGGGAAGGTCGAGCTCCTCGGCGATGGTGACGATCCTCGCGAAGGTCCTGTCGCTCACGGTATACGGCGCGTGCGGGGCCATGCAGAAAGACAGGAGCGGCTCCTCCTTGAGCGCGTCGCGCGCGGCCAGCCCCTTGGCGATGTAGTCGTCGGCGTCGGCCGCGTAGGCCGTGGGAAACTCGAAAGCGATGATGCCGAGCGCCGCGCGCATTCCCGCCGCGAGCGCCGCGCGCGCCGCCGCCTCGGGGAAAAAATACATCTCGTTGAAGCAGGTCACGCCGCCGCGCAGCATTTCGGCGCAGGCGAGCAGCGTGCCGTCGTATACGAACTCGCCCGACACGTGCTTCGCTTCGGCCGGCCAGACGTGGTCGCGCAGCCAGGTCATCAGGGGAAGATCGTCGGCGAGCCCCCGCATCAGCGTCATCGCCGCGTGGGTGTGCAGGTTCACCAGTCCCGGAATCAGCGCATGTTTGTCCAGGCGCAAATGCTCGCGGGCCTCGAAGCGCTCGCCGGCCGCGGCATCAGGCAGCACCGCGACGATGCGCCCTTCGGCGACCGCGACGCTGTGATCGTCGAGGACGGCCCCCGCGGGCTCGACCGGGATCACCCAGCGCGCGCTGATAAGGAGGTCGACGGCTTGCATGTTCTGAGTTTGAAAAAGATCCACGTCATCCCCGCGAAAGCGGGGATCCAGTGGCTTTGACGTCGCTGGATGCCCGCATTCGCGGGCATGACGGCAATGTGATTTATCTCGCCGGGCCCTTGATCGAGACTATGGCGCGCCGATTGGGGGCGAGGCAGGCGATCAGCTCGGAGCGCTTGGTGATATCGGGACAGAACTTCGCCGGGACGGTCTTGCCCATGCCGAGCGTTTCGATCCTGTCTCCCTCGATGCCCTTGCCGACGAGGTAGGTCTTGACGGCCTCGGCGCGCCTTTCGGAAAGCTTTTGATTGTATTTATGGCTGCCGAGCCGGTCGGTGTGCCCTTCGATGACGACGGCCTCGATGCGCGCGCAGGTCTCGAGCTTGGCGATCACGTCGCGATCGAGGCGCGCCTTGGCCGCCGGCGTGAGCTCCGACTTCGAGAACGGGAAGACTTCCTCGTTCAGGAAAGTCACCGCTGCATCGCATCGCCTGGGCGCGGCGACCGGCGCGGGAGCCGGCGGCGGCGGAGGCGGAGGAGGCGGCGCGACCTGGGGCTGAACGGGTGCGGGCGCGGGCGCCGGCGCGGGAGCAGTCTGAGGCTGCGGCGCCGGTGCGGTGGCGCAGGCTGCGACGAGGCCGAGGACGGCGCCTCCGATTGCGAGTTTGAGCTTGTTCAAGCGGTCCTCCTCGTGGATGCGCCGCGCGCACGTCGCGCGCGCAGCTGCGTCTTTGGCGGCGATCATACACCACATCCGCGAGCGGCAGCGCGCGCCTTCGCGCGCCCTTCGCGCAGGGAAAATCGCCCGATCTCGGTTGACGCACCGTCATTCCCGCGGCCTTCAGCACCCGCGAAAGCGGGTGGGGAATCCAGCGTCTTGAAACGAAAGTCACTGGGTCCCCGCTTTCGCGGGGACGACGGAGAAGGGTCGCGGGGACGACGGAGAAGTGTCATGAAGCTTAGATAATTCCCAATAAGCTGATAAAATTTCATCCTTTCGCCGGCTCCTCCGCAGCTCGAGAATCGCAGCTTCGCCCGCAACCCTCATGGATCAATTCGCCAAGGAAACTCTTCCCGTAAGCCTGGAAGAGGAGATGCGCCGCTCCTACCTCGATTACGCGATGAGCGTGATCGTGGGCCGGGCGCTGCCGGACGTGCGCGACGGGCTGAAGCCGGTGCACCGGCGCGTGCTCTTCGCGATGCACGAGTCGAACAACGTCTGGAACCGCTCCTACGTGAAGTGCGCCCGCGTGGTGGGGGAGGTGCTCGGGAAGTACCATCCGCACGGGGACTCCGCTACTTACGAAGCCTTGGTCCGTATGGCGCAGGATTTCTCGATGCGCTATCCGCTGATCGACGGGCAGGGAAACTTCGGCTCGATCGACGGCGACTCGGCCGCGGCTTACCGGTATACCGAATGCCGGCTCGACCGCCTCGCCTCCGAAATACTCGCCGACATCGACAAGGAAACCGTCGACTTCGTTCCGAACTACGACGCCAAGGAGCAGGAGCCGTCGGTGCTGCCGACGAAGGTCCCGAATCTCCTCATCAACGGCTCCTCGGGGATCGCCGTGGGCATGGCGACCAATATTCCGCCGCACAACCTGGGGGAGGTGGTGGACGCCTGCCAGGCGTTGCTGAAGAAGCCGGACGCGACGATCGACGAGCTGATCAAATTGATGCCCGCGCCGGACTTTCCCACTGCGGGGATCATCTACGGGGTCACGGGCGTGCGCGAGGGCTACCGCACCGGCC
>DATHJM010000131.1:0-12514 GCA_035489775.1 Burkholderiales bacterium | reverse complement strand
TTGACTGGTTGAGTTAATCCGCATCCGATGGACACGCTGTACTCGCTTACTCACGGCATTCTCACAGCCGCTGCGCCGCTCAACTTATTGTACGGGTTCGCCGGCGTCTTGCTCGGCACCTTGGTCGGCGTGCTGCCCGGCATCGCGCCGATCACCACCATCGCGATCCTGTTGCCGTTCACGTTTTCGCTGCCGCCGACGTCGTCGTTGATCATGCTGGCCGGCATTTTTTACGGCGCGCAGTACGGCGGCTCGACCACCGCGATCCTGGTCAACATACCGGGCGAGTCATCCTCGGTCGTGACCTGCCTCGACGGCTACCAGATGGCCCGACAGGGCCGGGCGGGGCCCGCGCTCGGCATTGCGGCGATCGGCTCGTTCTTCGCCGGATGCGTCGCCACGGTGATCATCGCGCTGTTTGCGCCTCCGCTCGCCGAGGTCGCGCTGAAGTTCGGCCCGGCGGAATACTTTTCGCTGATGGTGCTCGGCCTGATCGCCGCGACGGTGCTTGCGCACGGCTCGCTCATCAAGGCGATCGCGATGGTGATCCTCGGCCTCTTGCTCGGCCTGGTGGGCACCGACGTCAATTCCGGCGTCGCGCGCTACAGCTTCGGCGTTTCGGAGCTGTCCGACGGCATCGGCTTCGTCTCGGTGGCGATGGGTGTGTTCGGCTTTGCCGAGATCATCGCCAACCTCGAACGGAAGGAAGATCGCGAAATCTTCACCAAGAAGGTGAGCAACCTGCTGCCTTCCCTGCAGGACTTCAAGGATACGTGGGGGTCGATCCTGCGCGGCACCGCTCTGGGCTCGTTCCTCGGCATTCTGCCCGGCGGAGGCGCGCTGCTCGCCTCGTTCGCCGCCTACACCCTGGAGAAGAAGGTCTCCAAGAACTCCGCGAACTTCGGCAAGGGCGCGATCCAGGGCGTGGCGGCGCCCGAATCCGCGAACAACGCCGGCGCCCAGACTTCCTTCATCCCTTTGCTCACTCTCGGCATTCCCTCCAACCCTGTCATGGCGCTGATGATCGGGGCGATGATGATCCAGGGTATCGCACCCGGCCCGCAGGTGATGACCGAGCGGCCGCAGCTCTTCTGGGGAATGATCGCCTCGATGTGGGTGGGCAACCTGATGCTGGTGGTGCTCAACCTGCCGTTGATCGGAATGTGGATCAAGCTGCTGATGGTGCCCTACCGAATACTCTACCCCGCGATACTGGTCTTCTGCTGCATCGGCGTCTACAGCATCTCGAACAGCCCGTTCGACGTCATGCAGACGGCGGCGTTCGGCGTGGTCGGCTACATCTTCGTGAAACTCGAATGTGAGCCGGCTCCGCTGATTCTCGGCTTTATCCTCGGACCCTTGATGGAGGAAAACCTGCGCCGAGCGATGCTCTTGTCGCGAGGGGATCCGCTGGTGTTCTTCCAGCGACCGATCAGCCTCACCATGCTTCTCATAGCGGGTCTCCTGCTGGCTGTGGTTGTGGCGCCGACCGTGCGCAAGAAGCGCGAGGAAGCTTTCGTCGAGGCCTGACGTCTCCGGGGCAGTCGGCTAGCGGTTCTTGCCCTGCTGCCACAGCACATCGCCGCGGCCGCCCTCGCGGTTGAGGACGCGGCCGAGAACGAAAAGCAGGTCCGATAGCCGATTCAGGTAGACCCGCGCGGGGTCGGCGACCTTTTCCGAAGACGACAGGGCGACTATCGAGCGCTCGGCGCGCCGGCACACCGTGCGCGCCAGATGCGTGAGGCCTGCGGCGCGAGTCCCGCCCGGGAGGATGAATTCCTTCAGCGGCGGCAGCACGGAGTTGAATTCGTCGAGCAGCGTCTCGAGCCGGTGCACCTGGCCTTCGGTCATGGTCGCACGCCCGGGGATCGAGACATCCCCGCCCAGATCGAACAAGTCGTGCTGGATATTCTCCAGAACCGCGCGTATTTTTTCGGGAATCGGCTCGGCGAGCAGCACGCCGATCGCGGAATTCAGCTCGTCGATCTCGCCGAGGGCGACGATGCGCGGATTGTCCTTGCGCGTTCGCGAGCCGTCGCCCAGGCCGGTCTCGCCGCCGTCGCCGGTGCGAGTGTAGATCTTCGACAGGCGGTGACCCATGGGCGCGCGCGTCTTTTCGGGGAGCCGTAATATAGCATGCGGTCCACGCTTCCCAAGGCGCTCGTCGCACACGCTCAAGGCCTTGCCTGCCGTCGATACAGAAAGGAAAATGACACCGTGCACGCGACGCTCCCCCTCCTCGAAGTCTCGGACTTTCCCGCGATACGCCGCGAGCGCCTCGAAACGCTCCAGGTCAATCTCGGCTACAAGTGCAACCAGTCATGCGTGCACTGCCACGTCAACGCGGGCCCCACGCGCACCGAGGAGATGGATCGGGAAACGATGCACACCGTGCTGCGTTATCTCCAGGCTTCGGGCGTCGGCACGATCGACATCACCGGCGGCGCGCCCGAGCTGAACCCGCATTTCCGCGAGCTCGTGGCACGCGCCCGCGAATTCGGCACGCACGTGATCGACCGCTGCAATCTCACCGTTCTCGAGGAGCCCGGCCAGGAGGATCTCGCTGAGTTTCTCGCGCGCGAGGGCGTCGAGGTCACGGCCTCCCTTCCCTGCTACACCGAGGAGCTGGTCGACAGGCAGCGCGGCAAGGGCGTATACGCAACGAGCATCCGCGCGATCAAGCGCCTGAATGCGCTCGGTTACGGGGCGCAAGGGTCGCGACTCGCGCTCAACCTCGTGTACAACCCTCAAGGCCCGTCGCTGCCGCCTGCGCAGGAGAAGCTCGAAGCCGACTACAAGCGCATCCTGGGCGAGCGCTTCGGCATCCGCTTCAACCGCCTCTACACGCTCGCCAACATGCCGATCGCCCGATTCGGCTCGACCCTCATCTCCACGGGACAGTTCAACGCATACATGAAGCTGCTGCGAGAGTCCTTCCGCGGGGAGAATCTCGGCGCCGTTATGTGCCGCGCTCTGATCTCGGTGGACTGGCAGGGCACTGTCTACGACTGCGACTTCAACCAGATGCTGGGACTGCCGCTCAGGATCGCGGGCCGGCCCCGGGTCAAGCTCGCCGATCTCCTCGGGCGCGATCTCGCCGGCAATCCGATCGTCGTGAAAAGCCACTGCTTCGGATGCACGGCCGGACAAGGGTCGAGCTGCGGCGGCGCGCTCACGCACGCAGCCTGAGGCCGCGACCATGTCCCGCCGCCGGCTGCTGCTCGCGGCCCTGCTGCTGGGCTCGATCGCGGCGTTTTTCGCCTTCGACCTCGGGCAGTATTTCAATCTCGAGTTCTTGAGGGGAAAGCAGGCGGCGATCGAAGAATTCAAGCGCGCGAACCCGCTCGCTGCCGCCGGAATCTTTTTCGCGGTCTACGTCGCCGTCACCGGCTTGTCCGTGCCCGGGGCGGCCGTCTTGTCGCTGCTGGTCGGCGCGATATTCGGGCTCTTGTGGGGCACGCTGATCGTGTCGTTCGCGGCTAGCCTGGGCGCGACGATCGCTTTCCTTTCTTCGCGCTTTCTCCTCCGCGAATGGGTGCGGAGCAGATTCGGCGACAGACTGCGGGCAATCGATGCCGGCCTGGAGAAAGACGGTGCATTCTACTTGTTCGCCCTGCGGCTCGCGCCGGTGTTTCCGTTCGTGCTGGTCAATCTCCTCATGGGTCTGACGCCCGTCAAAACCCGGACGTTCTACTGGGTGAGCCAGATCGGCATGCTTCCCGCCACGATCATCTACGTCAACGCGGGCACCCAGCTGGCCACCATCAAATCAATCCCGGGGATTCTTTCCCCGGTGCTGATCGGCTCGCTCGTGCTGCTCGGCATATTTCCGCTCGTCGCCAAGTACGTCGTCGAATCCGTCAAGGCGCGCCGCCGCCTGGCGAAGTGGCCGAAGCCCGCGAAATTCGAACGCAACCTCGTCGTGATCGGCGCGGGTTCCGCGGGCCTCGTGGCGGCGTACATCGCGGCCGCCGTGAAGGCGAAGGTGACCCTCGTCGAGAAGCACCGGATGGGCGGGGACTGTCTCAACACGGGCTGCGTGCCCTCCAAGGCCCTGATCAAGTCGGCGCGGCTCCTCGCGCAGGCGAAGCGCGCCCGCGAATTCGGCTTCAAGGCCATGCAGGTCGAGTTCGATTTCGCCGACGTCATGGAACGGGTGCAGCGCGTGGTCAGAACCGTCGAACCGCACGACTCGGTCGAGCGCTACACCCGGCTCGGCGTCGAGTGCCTCCAGGGCGAGGCAAAAATTACGTCCCCCTGGACGGTGGAGGTGAAGACCGCAGCCGGCGTACGCTCGCTCACCACGCGGGCCATCGTCATCGCCGCGGGTGCCCGGCCCTTCGTGCCTCCCATCCCGGGACTCGCCGAAGCCGGCTGCCTGACCTCGGATACGGTGTGGGACCTGAGAGCGTTGCCGGCGCGGCTGGTCGTGCTCGGGGGCGGTCCGGTCGGCTGCGAGCTCGCGCAGTGCTTCGCGAGGTTCGGTTCGCGCGTGACCCAGGTCGAGATGCTGCCGCGCATCCTCATCCGCGAAGACCCGGAGATCTCCGAGCTGGTCGTGCGGCAGTTCCGCGAGGAGCGCATCGACGTCCGTGCCGATCACAAGGCCGTGTGCGTCCTTCGGGAAGGCGGCGAGAAGGTGCTCGTGTGCGAGCACGGCGGCGCGGAGATCCGCATCCCTTTCGACCAGCTGCTGTGCGCAGTCGGGCGCGTCGCCAACACCGAGGGGTACGGCCTGGAAGAGCTCGGCATCGAGCTCACCAAAACGCGCACCGTCGAAACCGACGAAACCCTCCAGACGCTCTATCCCAACATCTACGCATGCGGCGACGTAGCCGGCCCGTATCAGTTTACGCATACCGCTTCGCACCAGGCCTGGTATGCGGCGGTGAACGCGCTTTTCGGCGGCGTGAAGAGATTTCGCGCCGACTATTCCGTGATCCCCTGGGCGACCTTCACCGAGCCCGAGGTTGCGCGCGTGGGGTTGAACGAAACCGAGGCAATGGAGAAGAAAATCGCATACGACGTCACGAACTACGCCCTCGAAGACCTCGACCGCGCGATTGCCGACGGGGAGACGAAAGGGGTGGTCAAAGTACTCACCGTGCCCGGCAGGGACAGGATACTCGGCGCAACGATCGCCGGGGAGCACGCGGCCGATCTCATCGTCGAATTCATAACGGCGATGAAGCATGGCATCGGCCTGAACAAGATCCTCGGCACCATCCATATCTATCCCACGTTCGCCGAGGCCAACAAGTATGCGGCGGGAAACTGGAAGAAGGCGCACGCCCCGCAAGGGCTGGTCCGCTGGGCGGAGAAGTTCCACGCGTGGAGGCGCGGTTGAAGATTTCGATCATCCTCGCGGCGCTGAACGAGGCGGAAGGCATAACCGCGGCGCTCGCGGGGCTCGCCTCGCTGCGCAACCGCGGCCACGAAGTGATCGTCGTCGACGGCGGCTCGAGCGACAGGACCGCGGCGCGCGCGGGAGGCGGCGCCGACCGCATCGTTTCGGCCCCGCGCGGTCGCGCGAGCCAGATGAACGCGGGGGCGGCGCTCGCCGGCGGGGAAGTCCTGCTTTTCCTTCATGCCGACACGCGCCTGCCGGAAAATGCCGACGCGCTCATCGTGCAGGGGCTCGCGGCGGGCGGCAGGGCGTGGGGGCGGTTCGACGTGCGCATTGAGGGTGCAAGCGTTCTGCTTCCCGTGATCGCGTTCTCCATGAACCTGCGCTCGCGCGCGACCGGAATCGCCACCGGCGATCAGGCCATGTTCGTCCGTCGCGATGCGTTCGAGCAAGTCGGCGGCTTTCCGCCGCTCGAGCTGATGGAGGACATCGCGCTGTCGAGCTCGCTCGCGCGCCTTTCGCGGCCGCTGTGTCTTGCCGACAAGGCGGTGACATCGGGCCGCCGCTGGGAGCGGCGCGGCGTGCTGCGCACCGTCCTCCTCATGTGGTGGCTGAGACTCAGGTTTTTCCTCGGTGCCGCCCCCGCGAATCTGGCGCGCCTCTATGACGGCGAGCACGGCTGAAACCGGCTGCCGCCTCATTGTCTTCGCCAAGGCGCCTGAACCAGGTAAGGTCAAGACGCGCCTGATTCCCGCCTTGAGCGCGGCCGGTGCGGCGGAGCTGCACCGCCGTCTGGTTAGGCACAGCCTGGGCGCGGCAACGGCAGCTCGGCTCGGCCCGGTCGAGTTGTGGTGTGCGCCCGATACGAGCGATCCTTTTTTCCGCGAATGCGAGCGCCGGTTCGGAGCGAGTCTTCATGCGCAGGGAGAGGGCGATCTGGGCGCGCGCATGCGGCGCGCGTTCGAATCCGCGCTCGCGCACGCCCCACGCGCGATCCTCGTCGGCAGCGACATCCCGGCGCTGTCGGCACAGTACCTTCGCGATGCCGATCAGGCACTGGTGCGAGGCGATGACGCCGTGATCGGGCCGGCGGAGGACGGCGGTTACGTTCTAATGGGACTCTCGCGCTCCGATCCGGAGTTGTTTCGCGACATTCCCTGGGGAGGACCCGAGGTGATGGCTGAGATGCGCCGGCGGATCGCGGCCCTTGCCTGGCGTTTGAGGGAGCTGCCCGTCTTGTGGGACGTGGATCGGCCGGAAGACCTCGGGCGTCTGCCCCAGGAGACGAGGTGAAGCGGCTCCTCCTCGTCGGCGGCGGGCACAGCCACCTCGCCGTGCTGAAGAGCTTCGGCGACACGCCCGCCGAAGGCGTTCGCCTCGCGCTGCTCAGCCCGGGTCGCCACTCGTTCTATTCGGGGATGGTTCCCGGCGTCGTCGCGGGGCACTACCGGCCTGAGGATTGCCGGGTCGACCTAGGAGCGCTCGCGGCGCGCGCGGCTGCGGGCTTTATCGAGGATTCGGCGGCCGGCCTCGATTCGGCGCGGCGCGAGGTGATCACCGCGAGTGGCGAAAGACTCGCCTACGATTTCCTGTCGCTCGACATCGGGGCGGGCTCCAGTGATCCGGCCGACGCGGGAGAACGCTCGCTTCGCGTCCACCCGTTCGAGCCGTTTCTCGCGGGCTGGGAACGCCTGCGCGAGTCGGCGAGGAGGGGCGAGGTCCGGCGCATTGCGGTGGTCGGCGGCGGCGCAGCCGGAATCGAGGTGCTGCTCGCCATGCAGCACCGGTTATCCGGAGTCGCCGCGGAATTCGCGCTGTTCAGCGAGCTGCCCGTCCTCGACGGCCACGCCGCGCGCCGCAGAATAGCTCGCATCCTCGGCGCTCGCGGCGTCCCGGTGCACTCCGGCCGAAAGGTCCTTGCTGCGAGCAGGGAGGGACTAGAGCTCGATGGCGGCGGGCGTTTCGAGGTGCAAGCCGCGGTGTGGGCAACCGGAGCAAGCGCGCCCTCATGGATCGCGAAGAGCGGGCTCGCCACCGACGCGCGCGGCTTCGTCGCCGTGAGCGACACGCTGCAATCGCCGTCGTGCCCGGAGATATTCGCCGCGGGAGATGTCGCAACCGTGATCGGCGAGCCCAGGCCGAAGTCCGGCGTGTTCGCAGTGAGGCAGGGGCCGGTCCTCGCGCGCAACCTGCGCCGCGCGCTCGCGGGCGAAGCGCCCGAGCCGTTCCGCCCGCCCTCGCGCTCGCTTGCCCTTATCAGCTGCGGGGGCAGGTACGCGGTGGCCTCCTGGGGACGGCTCGCTGTCGAAGGCGCCTGGGTGTGGCGCTGGAAGGACCGCATCGACCGGCGCTTCGTGGAGCGATACCGGCTCGGGCCGGCCGAAGGCTGAGCCACGGCGCGAATTCGCTTGCCAGTTTCCTCCGGCGGTGCTATCGATAAAGAAGTCATTGAGCCAAAGGAGACGGTCATGATCCGTAAAGTGACGTATTTCTCGATGAAGGTGCCGAACCGACCGGGCATCGGCGTGCAAATGCTGAAATCGATCGCAATGGGCAAGCAGAATCTGCTCGCCTTCACCGGGTTTCCCCAAGGCGGCAAGGCGCAGGTCGATTTCGTTCCCGCCGATCCGGTCGAGTTCGCCCGAGGGGCGAAAAGGCACGGCGTGAATCTCGGCAAGCGAAAAACGGCGTTCCTGATTCAGGGCGAGGACCGCGTCGGTGCGCTTCTCCGTGTTCTCGACAAGCTCGCCAAGGCGAGAATAAACATGGTGGCGATGGACGCGGTGACCGCGGGCAGCCGCCGTTTCGGCGCGATTTTCTGGGTGAAGCCGAAGGACATCGCGCGGACGTCGCGACTGCTCGGCGCGAAATAGCCGGGGCCGAGCAGCCCCGCGGAGTGCCTCAGCGCAGGCGAATGCTGGTCAGGCCGCCCCACAGGGGCGAGTTGAGATCTTCGGCGAGCAGCCAGGCAACGAGGATCACGCCGACGACCACGGCAAGATACTCGGCAACTTCGATCCAGAGGTGGCGGTCGATGACGGGACTATCCACGGGGACTTCCAAAGACTGACTATGTCATCAGCATAGGCCTGCGCGCGCCCGGAAGATAGTCATTGTTCCGCTACAACAGGTAAAAGCGCCACTGACGGAGTACCTGGACACGGAGTCAAGGGTAAGTACTGACAGGGACATCCCGCCTCGGCGTTAGTGCGCCATCACACCGCCCCCGCTTTCCTCAAAAGCGCGGCAATCGCTTCCGCGAGCCGCGCGTAGCCCGCCGCGTTCGGATGCACGAGATCGGACTTCAGTCCGTTGTCGGTGAGGATCTTCTTGAGCGCCGTTTCCTCGTAGGGCAGGCGAAGTTCCTTCGCGATGTCCGCGTAGAAGCCCGCGGGCGAAGGGAGCAGGCCGGGTTTCGGAACGCCGATCAGCACCACCTGGGCGCCCTGCGCCCTGGCGAGGCGCACCATGGCGCGGATGTTGTTCGCAGCCCGTGTTTCGTCGAGCTTTCTCAAGAGGTCGTTGCCCCCGTGACAGAGGATGACCAGTTGCGGCTTGGCTTCGTCGAGCGCCGATGGCAGGCGTGCAAGCCCTTCGGCGCTCGCTTCTCCCGGAACGCCCGCCGACACTACTTTGCGGCCGATCAGCGCCTCTAGCCGCGCCGGATAGCTCTCGTTGGTGTTCGCGCCGATGCCGAACGTCAGGCTGTCGCCGAACGCGAGCACCACAGCGTCAGGTGCAAGGGGAGGGAGCTTCGGCTGGCCGCCGCAGGCGGCGAGCAACGCAAAGAGAAGGAGCGCGCTGCGGCGGAACCTCATCGAGTCTCCTTGGGCCCGGGCACGCTCGCGCACTCCTCGAAGATGCGCGCGCGGCAAGTGGCGCAGATGGAGAGGTCGAGTCGCGTGAACACCCCGCCGATCGCTTCGCGCTTGCCGCGGAATACGTTTTCGCGGCCGAGCTCCGCCATGTAGCCGCCGCGCTCGAGCAGCTCCTCGACCGGCTTCCTCAGGCTGTAGAAGTAGAGCTGCCCGCCGCCCGCGCGCCGGCGCCGCGCCTCCTCCACGAGCAGCTCGGCTCCCGCCATGTCGACGAAATTGATGCTCTTGGACATCAGCAGCAGGTGTTTCTGGCCGGGACTGTGTTCGCGCAGCGTGTCGAGGTGCCGCTCTACGTGGCCGACCGCTCCGAAGTAGATCGAGCCCTCGATGCGCAGGATCTTGAGCTGCGGGCACTCGACGAGGCTGTCCTCGACCTCGGTCATCTTGCGCCCGGTGTGGCGCGGATCGGGCACGAGGCTCCTCATGATCGGGTGCGACGTGCGGTTGAGGAAGAGGACCAGCGAGACGAGCACGCCCACGAAGATCGCGAACTCGAGGTCGAGCAGGAGCGTCGCGAGGAAGGTGACCGCCAGCACCGCGCTCTCGCCCCGGCTGGTGGAAAGGATTTTCCGGATGCGCGCAAAATCGATCAGGTTCCAGGCGACGAGGAACAGCAGCGCCGCAACGACCGCGATCGGCAGGTAGGCGACGAGCGGCGCGACCGCGACGAGCACGAGCACCAGCAGCAGCGCGGAAAATATCGCCGACATCGGGGTCTTCGCGCCGGCGTCGTAGTTGATGCCGCAGCGGTTGGCGGAAGCGCTCGTCGGAAAACCAGAGAAAAAGGCGGCGGCGACGTTCGCAAGGCCCTGCGCGATGAATTCCTGGCTGTTGTCGAGGCGCTGTCCCGACTTGAGCGCGATGGCGTGGGCGATCGAGAGCGCCTGCGTGAGCGACACCAGGGCGACGGCGATGGCGCCCGGCAGAAGGCTTTGCAGCGTCGCCGCCGAGACGTCCGGGGTTGAAAGCGGCGGCAGGGCGCCGGGCAGGGGACCGAGCGTGCGCAAGCCCGTGCTTTCCACGCCGAGCGCCTGGTTTAGGACGAAGGCCATGACGCTTCCCAGTACCATCGCGGTCAGCATCGGCGGAATCCTGGGCAGCACGCGGTGCGAGAGCGCGCCGACCGCAAGCGTCGCGGCCGCCACGAGAACCACCCACGGCCTGGCGTCGCCGAATCGCCTGAATGTACCGAGCACCAGATCGGCGAACCCCGCCGGTGCCGACGCGATGCCGAGGAAATTTCCGAGCTGGCTCGCGAAAATGAACACGCCGAGCGCTGCGGTGAAACCGATCACGACCGAGCTCGACATGAAGTTTACGAGAGAGCCGAAACCGAGCAGTCCCAGCGCCAGCATGATGATTCCCGACAGGAGCGCAAGCGTGAGCGCGAGCTCGATGTAATGCGGGGTCATCGGCGTCGCGAGCGGGCTGAGCACCGCGAACACCATGAGCGATACCGGATTGGTGGGCCCCGCGATGGTGTGCAGGGACGAACCGAACAGCGCCGCCACGACTGTCGGAACCATCGCGCAGTACAGGCCGTACTCGGGAGGGAGCCCCGCGAGCGTCGCGAACGCCACGCCTTGCGGCAGCACGACGATGGCGCCGATCAATCCGGCGAGCGCGTCGGCCTTGAGCGTCGCCGCGTTCACCCGCGGCCACCATTTGAGGAACGGAAACAAGCGCCGCGAGAGCGGAGTGATCGATGCGGTCGAGGGAGTCACGTCGGGGTGAAGACCGGAATCCCTATGGTATCAAACGCCGTCGCAATGCTCCCTGCGTGATATCCTGTGTCGCTTTTCAGCCGTCCGGGATCCCACGTGCCCGATTTCCGCAAACCGAGTCCCACCGTGATGCTCGTCTGCGCGAGCGTGATCCTGACGCTCGCGCTCGGCATCCGCCACAGCTTCGGCCTCTTCCTGCAGCCGGTGAGCATGGACAACGGCTGGGGCCGCGAAGTGTTCGGCTTCGCCGTGGCGCTGCAGAATCTGCTGTGGGGCATCACGCAGCCGTTTACCGGAATGCTCGCCGACCGCTTCGGCGCGAGGCGCGTGCTCTTCGCGGGAGGGCTGCTCTACGCGCTCGGCCTGGTGTTCATGGCGAACTCGACCACCGCGCTGGGATTGACCCTCGCGATCGGCATCTTTGTCGGCATCGGCATGAGCTGCACCACCTTCAACATCGTGTTCGGCGCGCTGGGGCGCGCGTATCCGGCCGAGAAGAGGAGCGCCGTGCTCGGCATCGCCAGCGCGGCAGGCTCGTTCGGCCAGTTCGCGCTGCTGCCGCTCGCGCTGGTGCTGATCACCGGCCTCGGCTGGTATTCGGCGCTCATCGTGCTTTCGGTCCTGGTGGCGGTGGTCATGCCGGCCTCCTTCGGGGTAGCCGACAAGGGTTACCACGGTACGCTCGCGGCCGGCGCGGGCGTGTCGCTGAAGGAAGCGCTCGCCGAAGCTTTCCGCCACAAGGGCTTCTGGCTCCTCGGGGTGGGCTACTTCGCGTGCGGCTTCCAGGTCGTCTTCATCGGCACGCACTTCCCGGCGTTCCTCATGGACCAGGGACTCACCGTCCGCGACGGGACCATCTCGCTGGCGCTCATCGGCCTGTTCAATATTTTCGGTTCTTACCTCGCGGGGCAGCTCGGCGGCCGCTTCTCCAAGACCTACCTGCTCTCGGGCCTCTATGCCGCGCGCGGAGTCGCGATCGCGCTGCTGATCGCGTTTCCGCTCACGCCGATGTCGGCCTACCTGTTCGCTGCGACGATGGGCTTCCTCTGGCTCGGAACCGTTCCGCTCACCAACGGAGTCGTGGCGGGAATTTTCGGCGTGAAGCACCTCGCCATGCTCTCGGGCTTCGTGTTCTTCTTCCACCAGCTCGGCAGCTTCTTCGGCGGCTGGCTCGGCGGCTACCTCTTCGACCGCACCGGCTCCTACCAGCTCGTGTGGCTCATCGCGATCGGGCTTTCGGTGATTTCCGTGGTCGTGAATCTGCCGATCGACGAGCGGCCGGTTGTTCGCAAGCCCGTTCCCGCCTGAGGTTTTCGCCGAGGCTCGGAACCGTGCCGAGGTTTTGCGCCAACATCAGCATGCTGCTCAGGGAGCTCGAGTTTCCCGAGCGCTTCGAGGCGGCGGCGCAGGCGGGCTTCAAGGCGGTCGAGATCCAGTTCCCCTACGCCTGGGACAGGAATCGGCTTGCGCAGATCGCGCAGCACGCCGGCGTCGAGGTGGTGCTCGTGAATATCCCCGCGGGCGATTCGGAAAAAGGCGACCGCGGGATCGCCTGCCTGCCTTCC
>DATHJM010000130.1:0-8706 GCA_035489775.1 Burkholderiales bacterium | reverse complement strand
AACCCAATATCCGGAAGGGCGCGACGCTCGGATTCGCCCATGGGTTCAACATCCACTACGGGCAGGTCGTGCCGCGCGAGGATCTCGACGTCGTCATGATCGCGCCGAAAGCTCCAGGTCACACCGTGCGCTCGACCTACGCGCAGGGCGGCGGCACGCCGATGCTGATCGCGGTGCATCGCGACCAGAGCGGGAAGGCGCGCGACCTCGCTCTGTCCTACGCGGCGGCGATCGGCGGAGCCCGAGCCGGCGTCATCGAAACCACTTTCAAGGAAGAGACGGAAACCGACCTGTTCGGAGAGCAAACGGTGCTTTGCGGAGGCTGCGTGGAGCTCGTCAAGGCGGGGTACGAGGTACTCACCGAAGCCGGATATGCGCCCGAAATGGCGTACTTCGAGTGCCTCCACGAGTTGAAGCTCATCGTCGACTTGATGTACGAGGGCGGCATCGGCACCATGAACTACTCGATCTCGAACAACGCAGAGTACGGGGAATATGCGACGGGACCGAAAATCATCACCGAGGAAACGAAAAGAGCAATGCGCTCGGCGCTCGCTCGCATCCAGTCGGGCGAATACGCGAGGGATTTCATCCTGGAAAATCGTGCCGGCGCGCCGACGCTGCTTTCGCGACGCCGAATGACCGCCGAGCATCCGATCGAAATCGTCGGCGAAAAACTCAGGGCGATGATGCCCTGGATCAAGAAGAACAAGTTGGTCGATCAATCGCGGAATTAGGCGGCAAGCCCGCAATGAGCGCGAGCTATCCGCACCCGGTCATTGCACGCGAAGGCTGGCCCTTCCTCGCCGCGGCGGTTGCCTTGGCGGCCGCGGCGGTCTGGCTGATCGGCTGGTGGTCGGCTCCGATCTGGCTCGCCGCGCTTTTCGTGCTGCAGTTTTTTCGCGATCCGCCGCGGCAGGCGCCCGGCGACGCGTATACCGTGGTCTCGCCCGCCGACGGACGGGTCGTCGCGGTGGAGCGCGCCCGCGACCCCTACCTCGAGCGCAACGCCATCAAGGTCAGCGTTTTCATGAATGTCTTCAACGTGCATTCGAATCGCTCGCCGGTGGACGGCCGGGTGCAGAAGCGCTGGTACAACCCCGGTCGCTTCATCAACGCCGCTTTGGATAAGGCTTCCCTGGAGAACGAGCGCAACGCGTTGTGGCTGCGCACGACCGGGGGCGCCGACATCACCTGCGTGCAGGTCGCCGGCCTGATCGCGAGGCGCATTCTCTGCTATGTTCACGAGGGGGACGGCTTGGCACGGGGTGAAAGGTTCGGCTTCATCCGCTTCGGCTCCCGCGTGGACATTTATCTCCCCGAAGACGCGAATCTCGTGGCTGCCCTGGGAGACAAGGTTTACGCGACCAGCACGGTGATTGCCACGCTGCCGCATCATGCTTGAGCCCAATTTCCGCAGACCTTTGTTGAACAAGGAGATCCGCCGCCGCGGAATCTACCTATTGCCCAATCTTTTCACGACCGCCGCGCTGTTCGCCGGCTTCTACGCCATCGTGATGGCAATGAACCAGCGCTTCGACAACGCAGCCGTCGCCATCTTCGTCGCGATGATCCTCGATACGCTCGACGGGCGCGTGGCGCGGCTGACGCACACCCAGAGCGCGTTCGGCGCGGAGTACGATTCCTTGTCCGACATGGTGTGCTTCGGCGCGGCGCCGGCCCTGGTCATATATGAGTGGGCGCTCAAGGATTTGGGGCGCTTCGGCTGGATTGCGGCGTTCGTCTATTGCGCCGGGGCGGCGCTACGGCTTGCCCGCTTCAACACCAACATCGAAGTGGTCGACAAGCGTTTCTTCCAGGGGCTGCCGAGTCCGGCGGCGGCGGCGCTGGTTGCCGGATTTCTGTGGCTCGCCATCGACAACAAGATCCCCGTCGGCGAATATGGCATGCCTTGGGTGGCCGCGTGCCTGACTCTTTACGCGGGGATCACCATGGTGAGTAACGTACCCTTCTACAGCTTCAAGGATATCAACCTGCGGCGTTCGGTCCCGTTCGCCGTGATCCTGCTGATCGTCCTGGGCTTCGTCCTGATCTCCTCCGATCCCCCGATCGCTCTGTTTCTTCTGTTCGTGGCGTACGGCTTGTCGGGGTATGTCTACTGGCTCTGGAAGAATCGTCGGGCGGTGAAGCAGTCCTCCCAGTTGCGGTGACGCGGGAAACCCGTTATATTGCCCGCATGCATTTCCGCATCATCGCTCTCAGCTTCACTCTCGGCAGCCTGCTTCTGGCGGGTCTGCTGCTGCGCCTCGCGCGCACATAACCCCACTCCCAATTCGGCAGTACCCGGTCGCGGCGCAAGCAGGCGCCGCGGATGCTTTCGCGATTCCACTGGAGCGGCACCATGAAAGACAAATTGATCATATTCGATACCACCATGCGCGACGGCGAGCAAAGTCCCGGCGCCTCGATGACCAAGGAAGAGAAGCTTCGCATTGCGCGGCTCCTGGAGAGGATGCGCGTCGACGTGATAGAAGCTGGCTTCCCTGCCTCTTCGAACGGCGATTTCGAGGCGGTGCAGGCGGTTGCGGGCGCAATCAAGGACTCGACCGTGGCCGGTCTGTGCCGCGCCAATGATCGTGACATTCAGCGCGGGATCGATGCGCTGAAGAAGGCGAAATCCGGACGCATTCACATTTTCATCGCGACGAGCGCGCTGCATATGGAGAAGAAGCTGCGCATGACGCCCGAGCAAGTGCTCGAGCAGGCGACCCTGTCCGTGCGCTTCGCGCGCAAGCACCGAGACGACATCGAGTTCTCGCCCGAGGACGGCAGCCGCTCCGACCCCGACTTTCTCTGCCGTGTCCTGGAGGCGGTGATCAAAGAAGGCGCTACGACCATCAACATACCCGATACGGTCGGATACGCCGTGCCGGAACAGTTCGGCGAATTCATCAGGAGGCTGCGCGAGAAGGTCCCGAACTCCGGCAAGGCCGTGTGGTCGGTGCACTGCCATAACGATCTCGGAATGGCGGTGGCGAACTCGCTCGCTGCGGTCACTATCGGGGGCGCGCGCCAGATCGAGTGCACGGTGAACGGCCTGGGCGAGCGCGCCGGCAACACCTCGCTCGAGGAGGTGGTGATGGCGGTGCGCACCCGCGGCGACTTCTTCAACCTCGAGACGCGCATCGACACAAGCCAGATCGTGCCGGCCTCGCGTCTCGTGTCTCAGATTACCGGGTTCGTGGTGCAGCCCAACAAGGCGGTGGTGGGCGCGAACGCCTTTGCGCATGCTTCCGGTATCCACCAGGACGGTGTGCTGAAGAGCCGCGACACCTATGAGATCATGCGCGCCGAGGACGTGGGCTGGACCGCGAACAAGATCGTGCTGGGCAAGCTTTCGGGCCGGAGCGCCTTTCGTCAGCGACTCAAGGAGATTGGCGTCGAGCTCGACGGAGAGGACGCCTACAACAAGGCGTTCCAGCGTTTCAAAGATCTCGCCGACAAGAAGGCCGACATTTTCGACGAGGACCTGCAGGCGCTGGTCTCCGATGGAGCGACGGCCGCCGCCGCGGAGCACTGGCAGCTGGTGCGCATGAACCAGGCGAGCGGTACCGGCGAGCGCCCGCGCGCAAAGATCGTACTTACCGAGGCGGGCAAGGAACGCAAGGCGGACGCCGACGGCGACGGGCCGGTGGATGCGACCTTCAAGGCGATCGAGAGCGTGGCGAAGAGCGGCGCCGAACTGCTGCTCTTCTCCGTGAATGCGGTGACGCAGGGGACCGAATCGCAGGGCGAGGTGACGGTGCGCCTCTCCAAAGGCGGGAGGATCGTCAACGGCGTGGGAGCCGACACCGATATCGTCGTTGCCTCGGCCAAGGCCTACGTCAATGCCCTCAACAAACTGCAGAGCAAAATGGAGCGAATCAATCCGCAGGGGTGAAGGCCCGTCTAGTGCTTGCACTGAGCCATCTCGCGCACCGAGCCGCGGTGGCAGGAGCAGAGAATCAGGAATGTCGTTCATCGGCGAAGCTCGGAAATTGCGCTGGTATCATAAGCGACGCTCATGTTCCGATCCATGCACCCCATGCCCGTTCCGCTGCAACAGTTGGGTCGCTTCCTAGCGCACGTGTTCAGGAGGCTCGACCAGGATCGCTGTTTGCAGATCGCCTCGAGTCTCACTTTTACGACGCTGCTTTCGCTCGTGCCGATTGTCACCATTACGCTCGGGCTCATGGCGGCGTCCCCGGTTTTTTCCGGACTGGGAGAACAGATCCACGCGTTCCTGCTCGCCAACATGCTGCCCGAGAAAGCGGGGGAAGTGGTCACCGGATATATTGAACAATTCGCGGTTGAGGCCGGCCGGTTGACCGCTCTTGGCACTGCGGTGCTCGCCGTCACCGCTTTTTTGATGATGTTCACGATAGAACGCGCGTTCAACTCGATTTGGCGGGTTTCACGCCCGCGTCCGCTGACGCAACGCGTCCTCGTCTATTGCGCAACGCTCACGATCGGGCCGGTCCTGATCGGCGCAAGCCTTTCGATCACCTCGTACCTCGTCGGTGTATCCCTCGGATTCGCATGGCAGACGCCTTTCGCAAGTGCGGCGATTCTCGGGCTCGTCCCCTTCGTGCTTACGTGGGCGGCGTTCACGCTGCTCTACTATGTCGTACCGAACCGCGCGGTCAAACCGCGCCACGCTCTGGTCGGAGGCCTGGTCGCGGCCCTGGCGTTCGAGATCATGAAACGAGGCTTCGCGCTCTACGTCGCCAAAATCCCGACTTTTGCGCTGGTCTACGGAGCATTCGCTGTGATTCCGGTATTCCTCCTGTGGATCTATTTATCCTGGGTTGTAATCGTGGTCGGCGCGCTGATCGCGGCGCTCGCGCCGGATTTTGCCGTGCTGCGGGAAGTCGCGGGACGCCCTTCCGGATCCGGTTTCGCGGAAGCGCTGGCGTTGCTTCTCGTTCTTGCGCGCGCGCAGCAAGGCCGGGAGCTGCTGGGGATGAAACAGATCTCCGAGCGTGCATCGCTCACCGGCGATCGGACTGAATCACACCTCGAGCGAATGGTTGCGCGCGGCTGGGTCACCAAGTCCGCGGGCAAGCATTACGAATTGGTCTGCGACACCGAGCGGCTCCTCGTGGCCGAGGTCTACCGCGAGTTCGTGTTGGATGGCAAAGTGCGCTCGGGCACGGAGCGCAGGAAAGCCTTGCGGACGCTTCTGGAGCAGTTCGCCGAGCGTACCGACGAAGCCCTCAATCTTCCCCTGAAGCACCTGCTCGAGAGTGAGGACGACGTGAATCCGATAGAATCGCCGAACCGAGAGCCCCGTTGACAAAGCAAGCCATCCCTCGTGCGGAGCGCCTGATCACGGCCTTGGACGTCGCCACGGCCGAGGAAGCGAAAACGCTGGTGCAAGGCCTCGGAGACAGCGTGAGCTTTTACAAGGTCGGTCTGCAACTATTCATGGCCGACGGCTACTTCGGTCTGATCGATTGGCTCACCCGCCTGAAAAAGAAGGTATTCGTCGATCTGAAGTTCTTCGACATTCCCGAGACCGTCGGAGCAGCGGTGCAAGGGCTTCGCAATCGCGGCGTCTCCTTTGCGACCGTGCATGGCAACCAGGCGATGCTCGAGGCCGCGGCACAGGCCAAAGGAGACGTGAAAATCCTCGCGGTCACGGCTCTCACCAGCCTCGATCAGGGCGATCTCGACGATCTCGGTTTTCAATGCGACGTCGAAACTCTGGTGCTCTCGCGAGCGCGGCGGGCGCTCGAGGCCGGCTGCGATGGAGTCATTTCCTCGGGGCTGGAGGCGGCGGCGCTAAGGCGCGAGCTGGGCGCTCGCCTGCTGGTTGTCACGCCGGGAATCCGGCCGGTGCAGAATCGACTCATCAGCGACCAGAAGCGCACGGTCGACGTAGCGCAGGCGTTTGCCAACGGCGCCGATTACATCGTCGTCGGCCGGCCGATCCGTGAGGCGCCCGATCCGCGTGCCGCGGCACAGGCGATTCAGGCGACGATTGCGAGCGTGTTTTCCGCCTGATATCCGGCCGCGCTAACCGGGCGGCGCGTCGGGCGAGGCTGGACCAAAGGCAAGCTTGCCCGGGTAGTGCCACACCCCGCGCCAGGCGCCGATCACCCTGTTGGGATATTCGGGCCTGCCCAGGGATCCGTTGTAACGCCCCAGGGCGCGGGAGAGATCCCCTTTCTCGCGATCCAGGTAGTACTTCAGGATGACGCAGCCGTAGCGAAGGTTGTTGCGCAGGCTGAAAAGGTTGTCGCCCTGGCGGCCGACCAATCCCACCCAGAAGGGCATGACCTGCATGTACCCTCGGGCACCCGAGCGCGATACGGCATATTTGCGAAAATTGCTCTCGGTCTGGATCACCGCCAGCACGAGCTGCGGATCGAGCCCGGCGCGCATTGCTTCGAAGTGCACCGTACGCAGGAACTCCACGCGCGACTGGAAATTGGGCATCCTCGCTTCCAGGCGCTGCGACATTTCGGCGAGCCAGTCGACCGCCGCCTCCCAGTTCTTGAAGGCATGGCGAGGCGAGGGCTTGTCCGCGATCGAAGCCTGCAGGTCCGCGCGCACCTTGGCGGCGAGCGGCTCATAGATCTGGGCTCCGGCCAGCGCGTTGCCGGTGAACGCGACCGTCAGGGCCAGAAGCGCAGATCTCACGATGTGGAGCGCAGGCGAGACAAGATCTCCGACTGGCGGAGCTTGGTCGGATCTCTGTCGCGCCGACCCTGATACTCGATCAATCCCTCCTTGAGGCCGCGTTCGCCGACGACGACGCGGTGGGGAATGCCGATGAGCTCGATGTCGGCAAACATCACGCCCGGCCGCTCGTCCCGGTCATCGAGCAGCACCTCGATGCCGGAGGCCGAAAGTTCCTGGTATAGGGCATCGGCAGCCTCGCGGACCGCGGCGCTCTTGCCGTAGCCGATGGGAACCAGGGCGACGCGGAACGGCGCGATCGGCTCCGGAAAGACGATGCCGCGCTCGTCGTGGTTCTGCTCGATCGCAGCCCCCACGATTCGGGTGATGCCGATGCCGTAGCAGCCCATCTCGAAAAAGCGGCTGTTACCCGCTTCGTCCAGGAATGCCGCTTTCATTGCTTCGGAATATTTCGTGCGCAGCTGGAAAATGTGTCCGACCTCGATCCCGCGGACGATTTCCAGATTTCCCTTGCCGTCGGGGCTGGGATCGCCGGCAACAACCTTGCGGATGTCTGCTATCTGAGCGGGCTCCGGAAGGTCACGCCCCCAGTTGACGCCCGTGAAGTGAAATCCCGCCTCGTTTGCGCCGCAGACGAAATCGCTCATTACCGCTACCGTGCGATCGGCGTAGATGGTGAGTGCCGCTTTGCTGAGCGGTCCGATGTAGCCGGGGCGGCACTTCAATATGCGTTCGATCTCTTCGTCTTTTGCGAACCTGAAATTGCCGATGAGCTTCTGGGTCTTGATCTCGTTCAGATCGTGGTCGCCGCGAACGAGCAGCATCACGAACGACTCTGCTTCCTTTTGAGCTTCGCGCACAACCGCGATCGCCTTCACGGTTTTTTCGATCGGCACGCCGAGCAGCTTGGCTACATCTTCGCAGCGGGTTTTGCCGGGAGTCGAAACCTTCTTCATTTCATCGGCGGGCGCCTTTCGCTCCGCCTTCGGCGCCGCCGCTTCGGCGAGCTCGACGTTCGCCGCGTAGTCGGACTCCGGGCAGTAGGCGATGGCGTCCTCCCCGGACTCGGCAAGCACGTGAAACTCCTGCGAACCCGTACCCCCGATTGAGCCCGGGTCGGCGGCCACGGCACGGAATTTCAGTCCCAGGCGGGTGAAGATCCGCACATAGGTGTCGTACATGTTCCGGTATTCGCGCTGCAGGTCGGGGTAATCGGCGTGGAAGGAGTAGCCGTCCTTCATCGTGAACTCGCGCCCGCGCATGATGCCGAAACGGGGCCGGATCTCGTCGCGGAACTTGGTCTGGATCTGGTAGAAATGCACCGGCAGCTGCCGGTAGCTGCGGATCTCGCGCCGCGCGATGTCGGTGACTACTTCTTCATGGGTAGGGCCGACACAGAACTCTCGTTCGTGGCGGTCCTTCAGGCGCAGCAGCTCCGGCCCGTACTCTTGCCACCGTCCGGACTCCCGCCATAGCTCGGCTGGCTGGACCGCCGGCATGAAGAGCTCGATCGCTCCGGCGCGATTCATTTCCTCCCGTACGATGGCCTCGATCTTGCGAACGACTCGAAGTCCGAGCGGCATCCAGGTGTAGATTCCGCCGGCGAGTCTCCGGATCAGGCCCGCTCGGACCATCAGCTTGTGGCTGACGAGCTCCGCGTCGGCAGGGGCCTCCTTCAGCGTTGCAAGAAAGTATCGCGAAGCGCGCATAGCGGGGGAGGGAGCCAGGACGCGACATTCTACTTGAACTCGCACGCCTCACAGCCGCGAAGGGCTGCGCCTTCAAATCGCCGGCAATTTGTGAAAGAATGGGCGTGGACAGACTTTTGCTGGATTGCGTATGCTCGATCGAGACGGCTATCGGCCGAACGTCGGCATCATTCTTTGCAACGGGCGCAACGAGGTTTTCTGGGGCAAGCGCGTCAAGGAACACTCCTGGCAGTTCCCGCAGGGCGGGATCAAGCTTGGGGAAACGCCGGTGCAGGCGATGTACCGCGAACTGCAGGAAGAGGTGGGCCTGCTGCCCAGCCACGTGAAAATCCTGGGGCGGACGCGCAACTGG
>DATHJM010000129.1:0-10342 GCA_035489775.1 Burkholderiales bacterium | reverse complement strand
ATGCACGCCGACGCTCGCGAAGAAATTGTCGTAAGTCTCGGCAAGCGCCTGCACCTTGGGAAACCCGGCGAAATTGACGCTGATGCACAGCGCGTGCGTCACGCCGCTCGCGCGCATCTCCTCTCGCAGCACGTCCAACTTTCCGTCGAATTCTGGAAAATCGAGATGGCAGTGCGAATCGACCAATCCGGGAAAAGGCGCAGTCGCAGGCAAAGTCGTACCCGCTTTCTCGCTCACTGCCCCGCGACCAGCCGCTGATACCGCAGCAGGAGGTCCTCGACGAACAGCTTCGCGTTGAGCGGATGCCGGGCGAGCGCCCGGGCTTGCGCGAGCCCGCGCAGGTAAGCGCAGATATCCGCAGCGTCGCAATGACGCGCCGTGTCTGCGATCACACCCTCCAGATCCGGGTTATACCGTACCCGACCTGCGACTCGGGCGAGCAGCAGATCGTAGCTCCATCGCTGCAGCCATCCAACCAGGTCCCATAGCGGGATGCGTACAACCGTTTCGGCGAGAGCAATCGGATCGAAGCCTGGATTTCCCAGATTCCCGATGAAGCGCAGGCGATCGGCGTCCGTGTCGGCGGCTTTGAGCGCGGCAAGCGGCGCGCCTCCAGCGCCGGCGAGCGTCGCCTCGGGCTGCTTGAGGCCTTGCTCCCTCAGCCAGCGCAGGACCGGATCCAGCGGCGGGAACGGCAAAGTGAACTTCAAGCAGCGGCTTCGCACGGTCCCGAGCAAGCGCTCGGGCTGCGTGGTGACGAGCAAAAAAACTGTGGCCGGCGGAGGTTCCTCGAGGTTTTTCAACAAGGCGTTTTGCGTATTCGCGTTCATCGCCTCCGCCGGGTAGAGCAGGATGACGCGCGGACCACCGCGATGCGTTCCGACAGCAAGAAAGTCGGCGAGCTCGCGTGCCTGCTCGATACGGATCTGTTCGCTGCGCTTTTTCGCCGGCTCAGCGCCCTCCTCGCGGGATTCGGGCGCCATGCTCTCGGGCACGATCAGCCGGAAGTCAGGGTGATTGCCCTGGGAAAACCAGTTGCAAGCGTGGCAGGTGCCGCATGCCTGCCGGTTCGGTAGTGGCAGTTCGCACAGCAGCGACTGCGCGCACGCCTGGGCAAATTCGAATTCGCCCAGGCCCTCCCCGCTCTGTATCAAGATCGCATGGGGCAATCGCTCCCGGAGCTGTGCCCAGGCATTCCATGCCGGCTCCTGCCACTTAAACAACATGATTTAACATATAGTTGAGATTATATCCTCAACTATTTTCTTAACTTCAGTGAGCGGCCTGCCGCCCTGGATCACTCTCATCCGGCCAGGGTCGGCCGCTGCACGCGTGAGGTATTCGCCTCGGACGCGCTCGAAGAAACCTCTGTCCTCGCGCTCGAAGCGGTCAGTCCGGGCCTTCGCCAAGCGCGAGAGTGCAACTTCGACGGGTGCGTCGAATACCAGGGTCAGATCCGGCTGCAAATCGTCGTGAACCCAGCGCTCGAGAGCGGCGATCTTCTCCGCCGGCATTCCGCGGCCCGCGCCTTGGTACGCGTAGGTTGCATCAGTAAAGCGGTCCGAGATCACCCAGCGGCCCGCTGAGAGTGCCGGGGCAATGATCTGTGCGATGTGCTCGCGGCGCGCAGCGAACACCAGCAGGGTTTCCGTTTCGACGTCCATCGATTGCGAGAGAACCAGCTCGCGAAGCCTTTCTGCGAGCGGCGTACCACCCGGCTCGCGGGTGACTACGATCTCTTTCCCGCGGCCGCGCAGGAAATCGGCAATGCCGCCGACGTGCGTGCTCTTACCTGCACCGTCGATGCCTTCCAGAGTGATGAATTTGCCGCGGCTCATCGACCCGCACGCCGGCGTGCGCCGGGCATTTGATATTTGGCGACCGCGCGGTTGTGATCGACGAGCGTGCGGGAGAATTCGCTCGTTCCGTCCCCGCGGGACACGAAGTACAGGGCATCGGTCTTCGCCGGGTGCATCACGGCCGCGAGCGAGGCGAGTCCCGGCATCGCGATCGGATGCGGCGGCAGACCCCGGCGCGTATAGGTGTTGAAGGGCGTGTCCGTCACGAGGTCCCTCTTGCGCAGGTTCCCGTCGAATCGCTCGCCCATGCCGTAAATCACGCTCGGATCGGTCTGCAGTTTCATCCTGAGGCGCAGGCGGTTGGCGAATACCGCCGCGATCATCGCGCGGTCGCTCGAGCGGCCAGTCTCCTTTTCGACGAGTGAAGCGAGGATAAGCGCTTCGTACGGATCTGTCATCGGCAAATCCGGCGCACGCCCGGCCCAGGCGGACTCGAGCTGCTTTTTCATGGCGCGGTGTGCGCGCGCGAGGACGGCGAGATCGCTCGAACCCTTGGCGAAGACGTAGGTATCGGGAAAGAACATTCCTTCCGGAAGCACCTCGGGGGCTCCGAGCCTCGCCATGATCTGCGCCCCGGAGAGGCTTGCCGAATCGTGCTTCAGGTCGGCGTGCGCATTCAATGCCTCGCGCATCTGGCGAAAATTCCAGCCTTCGACAAAGAGAACTTCCGCCTGCGCGTATTCCCCGCGCATGATCTTTCGGACCAGCTGGAGCGGCGTCACCCCGGCCAACATCTGGTAGCTGCCGGCCTTGACGTTGGTGCTGGCGCCGTTGGCGCGCGCCAGCAGAATGAACTTCCATCCCGGCATGGGCAGGCCCGCTTCGATGATCTGGCGCGTTGCACCCCGCAGCGTGCTGCCCGGACGAATCGAGAAATCCACGGTCGGCGCTGCGATCTCGATCGGCGAAAGGGCGAACCAGAGTATCCAGCCGCAGAATCCGAGGGCGGCAGCGGAGGCGAGCAAGAACAACAACTTCAGTCGAAACAGCATCAAATCCAGTAAGGAACGTAGGGTAGGATTGCTTGACTACACTCGTATAATAACTGTTAAACGGGACGACCAAACGGTCGCCCGTTTAACTCCGCGAGTTGGAGCGGACAAGCCGCTCAACTCGCGGGCAACACGGTAGTTACTGAATGGCGCACATGAGCTTGCCTCTTCACCATACGGAACTCGTGGGAACCGCGGACGCCGATCTTGCCGCGGCTCGATCGGGGAGCGTCCTTGCCCTGCTCGGCCACTTGGGCGTCCTCCAATTCAGCGGCGAGGACGCGGAAGCCTTCTTGCAGGGACAGCTCAGCTGTGACGTAGCGGCCGTCGGTTTGCGATCGAGCGCGTACGGCGCCTATTGCTCCCCCAAAGGCAGGATGCTCGCGAATTTCCTGCTCTGGCGCGAGGAGCCCGGCTTCTGCATGGTCTTGTCGCGGGACATCGCCCCTTCGATACAAAAGCACATTTCGAAGTTCGTGCTGCGAGCGAAAGCGAAGATCTCGGATGCTTCCGATACGATCGTGATGGCGGGCGCCGCAGGGTCGAAGGCCGATCAGGCGCTGCGCGATGTGTTTCCGGATCTCCCGAAGGAGCCGAACGAGGTATCGCGTCAACCGGAGACCGGCACGATCATCAAGCTGAAGGACGGCAGATATCTCCTTGTCTTGACCCCCTCGAGCGCAGTCGCCCTTCGGCAACGGCTAGCGTATGCCCTCGTTCCCGTGGGCGCGCGCGCCTGGCGATGGCTCGATATTCGCAACGGCGTGCCTCTGGTGACCGCGGCGACGCAGGACCAGCTCGTTCCGCAGATGGCGAACTTCGAGCTCCTCGGCGGGGTCAGCTTCGACAAGGGCTGCTACACCGGGCAGGAAGTGGTCGCGCGCATGCAGCACCTCGGCAAGCTCAAGCGCCGCATGTTTCTCGCCAACGTTGCCGTCCAGGCAGAAGCGGGTGACCCCCTCTACAGCGACGACCTCGGCGATCAGGCGAGCGGAATTGTCGTCAACGCGGAAGCTTCACCCGACGGCGGCCACGACCTGCTTGCGGTGGTGCAGACCGCGAGCCGGGAGGGCTCGACCGTGCATCTGAAGTCTCTCGGCGGACCCGTGCTTCGCTTCCTCCCCCTCCCCTACGCCGTCGGGTGAAGGTCAATTTCTACATCTACTATCGCGTGCCCGCGCTGAATGCCGAACGGGCGCGTGCGGCGGTCAACGCGCTGCAGCGCGAGCTCTCCGACATCACCGGCATCGGCGGACGGCTCCTGCGGCGCCGTGACGATGAGACGACCTGGATGGAGATTTACGAAAACGTCTCCGACTCCGCGCGTTTCGAGGCGGAGATCGCCGGTCTGGTCGAGCGCCACGGCATCAGTGCGCTGCTCGCCCCCGGATCCTCGCGAAAGCAGGAAGTATTCCGCAGTTTCTGACGCCATGTGCCTGATCGTCCTCGCTTGGCGGACGCACCCGGGGTACCGGCTGGTCGTTGCCGCAAACCGTGACGAATACTTCGGGCGTCCGGCTGCGCGGGCGGGGTTCTGGGACGACCATGCGAAGGTCCTCGCCGGGCGCGATCTCGAAGCCGGCGGCACCTGGCTCGGCATCACTTTGGACGGGCGCTTCGCGGCGCTGACCAACTATCGCAATCCCGTGGACAAGAAAACCGGCGCGCCCTCCCGCGGCTCGCTGGTGAGCGATTTTTTGACGGGCAAAATGGCCCCACTGGAATACCTCCGGGGCGTCGAGCAGCGTGCGGTGAACTACAACGGCTTCAGCCTTCTAGTCGGGGACACGGGGTCGCTCTACTTTCTTTCCAATCGCGGCGGCCCCGTAACGCGCGTGGAGCCGGGAATTCACGGCCTGTCGAACCACTTGCTCGACACGCCCTGGCCCAAGGTAAAGAAGGGGAAGACAGCGCTCGCGGCGTCGCTCGGTGGACCGTTCGACGCCGAAGCCGCGCTTGGCCTCCTCGACGACACCGAACGAGCCTCGAGCGGGGAGCTTCCCAGCACCGGAGTGAGCCTCGAGCTCGAGGAAAGGTTGTCGGCGATCCGCATTCTTGCCGTCGGCGGATACGGGACGCGGTGCTCGACGGCCTTGAGCTTCGGCGAGAACGGCAGGATCGAGTTCCACGAGCGCAGCTACGGCGAGGATGGCGGCGTGAGCGGCACGGTCAGCTATCGGCTTATTCTCGCGCGGGGAAAAGCTCGAGCGTCATCTCGACGTGCGGAATCTCCGCCTCCAAAAACTCCCCTCCCCGCTCGTTGAATCCGAAGCGCCGGTAAAATCCCGCCGCGTGGGTCTGCGCGTGCAGCGTAATGTGGTGCATGGAGCGCTTGCGAGCCTGTTCGAGCAGGGCCTCGAGTAGTGCGGCACCCACCCCTCGCCTGCGCCATTCGCCGAGGACCGCCATCCGGCCGATCCTGCCGTCGGGCAGCAGCCGCGCCGTTCCGATCGCTTGCCCATCGATGTCGCGAGCGACGGCGTGATCGCTGAGCTCGTCCCATTCGTCCAATTCGAGCTCGAGCGGAACCTTCTGTTCCGCGACGAACACCTGTTCTCGAACCGGGCGCGCAAGCGGCAGCGCCTTGTCCCATGCGAGGATGCTGATCGTGAAAGTTGCCCTCATCGACGACAAGTATAATTGTTGTCATGCGAAGCCTGTGGAACGACCAGGAAGCAAAACAATTCCAAGGCGACCTCGGCCTGCGCGTCTATACTTCGCGGCTGCTCGGGCGCGACAAGTCGCTGGTGCTGCACGGGGGCGGCAATACCTCGGTCAAGATCGGCGAGAAGAACCTGTTCGGCGAGCAGGAAACGATCCTCTATGTCAAAGGCAGCGGCTGGGACCTGGAGACTATCGAGCCTCAGGGTTTTTCCCCCGTACGCCTCGCGCACGTGCTGCGCCTGGCGGAGCTCCCGGCTCTGTCCGACCCGGAGATGGTCAATCAGCTGGTCACGCACATGCTCAAGGCTTCGGCTCCGGCGCCTTCCATCGAGACCATCCTGCACGGGCTCATGCCGCAGAAGTTCGTGGACCATACGCATGCCGACGCCGTGCTTTCCGTGAGCAACACCAAAGATGGCGAGAAACGCATCCGCGAGGTGTACGGAAGGCGCTGTGTCGTTATTCCCTATCTCATGCCGGGCTTCGATCTCGCCCAGTTGTGCGCTAAGGAATTCAAGCGTCAAAGCACGCCCGAGACGGTAGGAATGGTCCTGCTCAACCACGGAATCTTTTCCTTCGGCGAGACAGCGCGCGAGGCCTACGAGCGCATGATCGAGCTGGTGACGCTCGCGGAAGACTATCTCGATTCGAAGGATGCATGGCTGATAGCACCGAACCGTTTCAGGCCCGGAAAAATCAGTGCTAATGCGCAGGCGGATCTGCGGCGCAAGCTCTCCGACACCGCGGGTAACCCGCTCATCCTGAAGACGGTGACGAACGAGCGCACGCTCAGCTTCGCGCAGCACCCGCAAGCGGCGACCATCACGCAGCAAGGACCGGCGACGCCCGATCACGTCATCCGCACCAAGCGCACGCCCATGCTCGGTACGGACGTCGAGCGCTATGTGGCCGAGTACGGCCGCTATTTCGGCGAGCACGCGCGGAAGGCGAAGGAACCCAAGACCATGCTCGACCCGGCCCCTCGCGTGGTGCTAGATCCCACGTTCGGCTTGGCTGCGGCGGGCCGCACGGCGAAGGATGCCGCGATCGTGGGAGAGATTTACGACCACACAATCGACGTGATCCTGCGCGCCGACGCGCTCGGCGGATTTCAGGCCCTGCCCTCCCAAGACATCTTCGACGTCGAGTACTGGGACCTCGAGCAGGCAAAGCTCAAGAAGGGAGGGAAGCCCCCGGCTTTCGCGGGAGAAGTGGCGCTAGTCACCGGCGCCGCCTCCGGTATCGGCAAGGCGGCGGTGGCGGCCTTCCTCGCGCGAGGTGCGGCTGTGATCGGCTTGGACCTAGACACAAAGGTCGAATCGCTTTACGCGCGACCGGATTTCTTAGGGCTGCACTGCGACGTCACCAACGAGCAGCATGTGACCGCCGCACTTGCCCGGGCCGAACTTGCCTTCGGCGGCCTGGACATGCTCGTTCTGAACGCAGGTATCTTTCCCGCAAGCCGCAAGATCGCCGAGCTCCCGACCGAGGAATGGCGCAGGTCCATGAGCGTGAATCTGGACGCCAACCTCATCCTGCTGCGTGCCTGCCATCCACTATTAAAACTCGCACCGCGCGGCGGCCGCGTGGTCGTGATCGGATCGAAAAACGTCCCCGCACCCGGTCCGGGAGCCTCCGCCTATTCCGCCGCCAAGGCGGCGCTCAACCAGCTCGCCCGCATTGCGGCGCTCGAATGGGGCGCGGACGGCATACGGATCAACACCGTGCACCCCAACGCGGTGTTCGATACAGGTCTATGGACCGAAGAGGTGCTTGCGCAACGCGCGAAGCAATACGGCATGACGGTCGATGCATACAAGACCAACAATGTCCTCGGAACCGAAGTCACAAGCCGCGACGTCGCGGAGCTCGTGGCCGAAATGTGCGGGCCGCTGTTTGCCAAGACCACCGGCGCCCAGGTACCGGTGGACGGCGGCAATGAGCGCGTCATCTGAAGGCAAGCCGGTCGAAGCGCTGCGTTGGCGGGACGCTCGCCTCGAGCTCATCGACCAGCGCCTACTGCCCGCCCGCTTCGAATACATAAGCTGCACGAGCGCCGCCGAAGTGGCGGATGCAATCCGTTCGATGGTCGTGCGCGGCGCCCCGGCGATCGGTTGCGCCGCCGCTTTCGGCATCGCGCTGGAGGCGGGCAGGCAACGGGATCGCCCTCCCCGCGAGTTCGAGGCTGCGATGGAGGCAGCGTTCAAGGTGCTGGCCGCCAGCCGCCCGACCGCGGTGAACCTCTTCTGGGCGCTCGATCGCATGCGTGTCGTGCTCGCAGCGAGCGGGAAGGACGATCCGAAATCCGCGGCGGCAAAACTGGCCGAGGCGGCCCTTGCGCTCTTTCGCGCCGACGTCGAGACCAACCGCGCCATCGGGCGTGCGGGCGCCGCTCACGTGCCCGACGGAGCGCGTGTCCTCACCTATTGCAACACAGGATCCCTCGCCACGGCCGGCCACGGCACGGCGCTCGGGGTCATTCGCTCGGCGCGCGACCAGGGCAAGCGCATCTCGGTCGTAGCCAGCGAGACCCGGCCCTATCTCCAGGGGGCGCGCCTCACCGCGTGGGAATTGATCCAGGAAAAGATCCCCGTTACGCTGATCGCCGACAACATGGCCGGGCACCTGATGCGCCTGGGCAAAATAGACCTCGTGCTGGTCGGTGCAGACCGCATCGCCGCGAACGGGGACGTGGCGAACAAGATCGGCACCTATACCCTGGCGGTGCTCGCCGAGCGGCACCACATCCCTTTTTATGTCGCGGCTCCTCTTTCCAGCATCGATATTGCCGTCGCGGACGGGAGCGCGATCCCGATCGAAGAGCGCGGTGCCCTCGAGGTCACCGGGTATGCGGGCGTTCAGTGGGCGCCCGAAGGTGTCGGCGTCGCCAACCCCGCCTTCGACATCACCCCCGCGGAACTGGTGAGCGGGCTCTTCACCGAAAAGGGCGTCATCACGCGGCCAGACAAGCTCAAGATCCGCGCGCTTTTCCCGGCCTGAACCCGGGTTGCAATCCATTCACTTCGGTGGTGCCACTGAACCGGCATAGAACACTTCGCACTCTCCGCCGGGAAAGAAGTCCCTTCCCGTCTTGAACAACTTGAGCACCGGCCCGGTGAGAGACCTGAGGACGCTCGGCTTCTCCACAACCGGTTTCTGGAAGGTGCCGCGTATTTTTTGCAGCGCCCTGGCGCAGCCCTTGGCGTCGATCAACGCCATGGTCACCTCGTCGAACCGCTCGTTGACGAAATCGAGCCCTCCGTGGAGGGCGACCCGGTTCTCGTTCGTCGCTATGGCCACGTCCTGCGCGTGCGCCACGCCGCGCTCGACCTTCCAGTCGGAGACGAGCGTCCGCACCTTGCTGCTGCCCCCCGATCCTCGAAAGATGCTCGCAAAGTTGTACCCCTTGGAAACCACCAGACCGAGAGGCCCGGCAACGAAAAAAGCGCCCACGTCCACCAGGTCGAAGCTTTGACTGGACTCGAACCGGGAGAACTCCAAATCGAGATCGCTGCCCTCGAGCGTAAGGTTCCTGCCCCGCAGCGAAATCTGCCCTTCCGCGGTCTTCCTTATCTCGTCCACGGTCTTTCCCCTCATCGACAGGTTCGCGGAGAAATCCATCGGACCTTCCGCGACCTTCTGCGGCGACAGGGTTTTGAAGTACTCCTCTATGTGGAACTGCGACAGGGAGTAACGGACCTCGTAAAGGGGGACCGCGCCCGAAAAGTCCGCCTGGATGCTTCCAGATCCCCGCGCGCCGAAGACACCCGCCGTGACCGGCTTGAGATCGAAGACGCCATTCTTCCCGCTGGCCGAGATCTTCAAATCGGACACCGTGAAGTTATTTTTTCGGATCTCTCCGCAGGCGAGTTCCGCCGTGAAGGAGAGGTTCTTCATGAGGTCCGGGCTTCTCCCGCCCGAAAACCGCAGACGGTGCACGTCCAGGCTGCAATCCCCGGCCTCGAATCCCTCCCGGGATTGTTTGTCCGCGTAGACGAGACTCCCGTCCGAAATGGACACTTTCGCCAGATCCAGAGCGCGTGACGTTCCTTCCGCCGCTTCGGGTTTCTCGAAGTTGAACTTGCCGTCGCGGTCCCGCTCGATGGAGATTCTGAGGTGTTTCAGCGCGATCTTCCCGATCCGGACTTCCTTTTGAAGCAGAGGGAGAAGATCGATCCCGAGCCTGGCCTCCTTTGCGGAGGCGACGTCCGCCTCGCGGTTACGAATGTGCACGTCCTCCAGCGTGACGATCAAGCCTGGGAAAAAGCCGATCCGCAACCGGCCGTCGACTCTGACTTCCATCCCCAAAGCTCCCGAGGCGGCCGCTTCCAGCCGGGGCTTGTAGGCATCGGCGTCCACGAAAAGAAGCACGGCCACCGCGACGAGAACGAGGAGACCAGCGGACCCGCTGACGGCAAAGAGGATGGTTCTGAGTGATTTTGACACCGGCCTGATCCAGCCCCTGGGTCCTACGTGTTCAAGAGCTGCAAGGCCGAAACGGCCAAACTGACTTATTGTTTCTGCGCGACGGCCCGGCCTTCCGCGTTCACGAATACCCGGTAGCGGTTGCCGTCCTTGCATGACGCGATGTGGTCGTTGTCCCCTCGCCGTGTGGCACTGACGACCTGGCCGCAAGGCAGGGCCAGCAGCATGATGACGGAAGTCAGGTCCTTGAGCAGGGCAGCGTCTTCCGCGGCCGGCGCCGGTCCTGGGAAGAGCATCGCGAGCGGGAGTATCAGGGCCAAAGCCCGGGCAGGTGTGATCAAGACGGTTCTCCTTGGGTCAGGTTACTGAATTGAATTTTTCCTTGTCCGCGAGGATGCCCCA
>DATHJM010000128.1:0-9182 GCA_035489775.1 Burkholderiales bacterium | reverse complement strand
GGTCTCGCCTACGCCCACCAGCACCAGGTCGTGCATCGGGACATCAAGCCCGCGAACATCATGATCACGCCGGAAGGGCGGGCGAAAATCGCCGACTTCGGCATCGCCCGCATGCGCTCAAGCGAAACGCGCACGCAGACCGGCGTGATCATGGGCTCGCCCAAGTACATTTCGCCCGAGCAGGTGGTGGGAAAACGCGCCGATCATCGCTCGGACATCTTTTCGCTCGGGGTCATCCTCTACGAGTGCCTGACCGGGGCGACGCCCTTCAACGGAGAAGGCCTGAGCGCCCTGATGTATCAGATCACCAACCACGATCCGGCGCCGCCCAGCTCGACCAATCCGCAAGTGCCGGTGATGCTCGACTACATCATCGCCAAGGTGCTCGCCAAGGCTCCGGAGGCGCGCTATCAGAGCGCGGCCGATTTTGCGAACGACCTGCGCGAGTGCAGGCTGCAGATGGAAACGGGCCAGCAAGGCGCCGGCCCCGCCTTCGTCGTAACGACGCGGCCGATTCCGGTGGCGCCCCAGGCCGCGGCAGTCCCGGTTGCGCAGAATCCCGAGGGGGAACCGGTCGAAGAGGTCGCGCTGGCGCCCTCGCCGACCAAAGGCATCTCGCGCGCGTTCGACTCGCAGGAAGCGACGCAGCGCATGATGCGTCAGATCGGCGCTGACGGGACAGCGGAGTTCGTCTCGACCAAATCCATTTCGGCGACGTCGCTATCGCGCGACCGGGTACTGCGCCCCGGAGAGCGCCCGTGGGGGCAGCGCGAAAACGTGATCTTCGCCGCAACGGTGGTCGTGGCGCTGGTCATCGCAACTGCGATCGTCCTGGTGTAAGGGGCCGTGCCGCGCCGGAGACCGGCGCGAGACGGTAAAATGACGGTTTTTTGAAAGTCAGCATGTCCCGCCGGCTGTTCGTCACCACGGCTCTTCCCTACGCGAACGGCCCGTTCCACATCGGCCACATCATGGAGTACATCCAGGCCGACATCTGGGTGCGGTTCCAGCGCATGCAGGGCCACGAAGCGCACTTCATCGGCGCGGACGACGCTCACGGCGCGCCGATCATGCTCGCGGCGGAAAAGGCGGGGAAATCGCCGGAGCAATTCATCGCCGAAATAGCCAAGGGGCGCAAGCAATACCTCGACGGCTTTCACATCGAATTCGACAACTGGCACTCGACCCACTCGAAAGAAAATACCGACCTATCGCAGGACATCTACCGCAAACTCGACAAGGCGGGCCTGGTCTACAAGAAGGCGGTCGAACAGTTTTTCGATCCGGTGAAGGGCATGTACCTCGCCGACCGCTACATCAAGGGCGAGTGCCCGAACTGCGGCGCGAAGGATCAGTATGGCGACGCCTGCGAGAATTGCAGCACCGTCTATTCGCCCACGAAGCTCAAAAATCCGTACTCGACGTTGTCCGGCGCAAAGCCAGTGCTCAAATCATCCGAGCACTACTTCTTCAGACTTTCCGATCCCAAGTGCAAGGAATTTCTGCGTGAGTGGATCAACAAGCCGGGACGCCTGCAACCGCAGGTCGCGAACAAGGCGAAGGAATGGCTCGAAGGCAAGGACGACAAGACGCTCGCCGACTGGGACATTTCGCGCGATCCCCCGTATTTCGGAATCCGGATTCCCGATATCGAGGAAGAGAAATATCTCTACGTCTGGCTCGACGCCCCGATCGGCTACTTTGCGAGCCTGAAGAACTACTGCGAGCGCAAGAAAATCGCCTTCGATGCCTTCGTGAAACCTGGCGGCAGTGCCGAGATGATCCATTTCATCGGCAAGGACATCATCTACTTCCACACCCTGTTCTGGCCAGCCATGCTCCAGTACTCCGGCTACAAGACGCCGGACCACGTCTACGTCCACGGCTTCATCACCGTCTCGGGCGACAAGATGTCGAAGAGTCGCGGCACCGGCATCGACCCGCTGCGTTACCTCAAGCTAGGCATGAATCCTGAGTGGCTGCGCTATTACATCGGCGCGAAGCTTAGCGGCAATGTCGAGGACATCGATTTCAACCCCGAAGATTTCCTGGCGCGGGTGAACAGCGACCTGGTCGGGAAATACGTCAACATCGCCAGCAGGGCGGCGAGCTTCATAAGCCGGTATTTCAATGGAGAACTCCACCAGTCACCCGACGTTGAAAGACTGGCGCAAGCACTTGTGGAAACTCGTAGCGAGGGAGCGCTGATTCGCGATGCTTACGAGGCGCGCGAATTCGGCAAAGCAATACGCCTTGCGATGCAAGGCGCGGATCGGATCAATCAGTACTTCGACACAGTCAAACCTTGGGAACTGGCGAAGAAAGATAGCCGGGAAAATCGGGAGGAGCTGCATAAGGCGTGTTCAGCCTGCGTGCGCGCATTCCAATATCTGACGATGTGGCTCAAGCCTGTACTTCCTGAATTGGCTGACAAGGCAGAAGCATTCTTAGGTTGTGGTTCACTTTCATGGACAGACGCCTTGCCGGAGCTTCAAAGGATCAAGACCTACCAGCATTTGATGCATCGAGTTGAGGAAAAACAGCTCGACGCGTTGTTCGAACCGCCGGAGAAATCCACGATGACCGCACCCTCACCCCAACCCTCTCCCGCAAAGGCGGGAGAGGGAGAAAATATGATCTCCATCGACGACTTCGCCAATATCGATCTCCGCATCGCGAAAATCGTGAAAGCCGAGCATATCGAAGGCGCGGACAAGCTCCTGAAGCTCACGCTAGACATCGGTACCGGGACGCGCACGGTCTTCGCCGGCATCAAGTCGGCCTACGATCCGGCGAAGCTCGAAGGCCGGCTCACGGTGATGGTGGCGAATCTCGCGCCGCGCAAGATGAAGTTCGGCGTTTCCGAGGGCATGGTGCTCGTCGCTTCCGGGGACGGGCCGGGTCTGTTTCTTCTTTCGCCCGACAGCGGCGCGCAGCCGGGAATGAAAGTGAAGTGATGCCTCGCCGAATGGCGCTTTGCCCCGTCCTCACCCTCGCCCTGTCCCGCATGCGGGAGAGGGCGTAGAGTTCCACCGGGAAGGGCAACTCGCAAAATGTTTACTTCGCCGCTCGCAGGCTCGCTGGTGGTCGCAGTCGGCTGGCTCGCGGTGGCCGTGCTGGGGCTGGTGCCGGCGAACAACGCATTTTTCGCGAGGCGAATCGCCTTTCCGCTGGGCGCGCTTGCCGGGGTCGCGCTCGCGGCATTCGGCCTCCAGGCGGTGTGGCTGCCCTCGCAGACCCTGACGCTCCCGCTCGGGCTGCCCGATCTGCCCTTCCATCTGCGAATCGACCCACTCGCTGGATTCTTTCTGATGCTGCTCGGCTCGGTCTCGGCCGGCATCTCCGTTTACGCCGCCGGCTATTTCCGCGAAGAGCCTTCGGGACGCCTCGCGCTCATCAGTCTGCAGTACCACGTGTTTCTCGCCAGCATGGCTTTCGTCCTGCTCGCCGACGACGCGTATCTCTTCATGGTGGCCTGGGAAACGATGGCGCTTTCCTCGTATTTTCTGGTGATCACAGACCACGAGCGGCCGGCGATACGCAGCGCGGGTTTCCTCTATCTGCTGATCGCGCATCTGGGAGCGCTCGCGATCTTGCTTTGCTTCGGCGTTCTGCACGGGGGCCGCGGCGACTACACGTTCGAAGCGCTGCGCGCCGCTCACCTGCAGCCCGAGTGGGCGACCGTTGCCTTCCTGCTCGCGTTCTTCGGGTTCGGCGCCAAGGCGGGGATGCTCCCGCTGCACGCGTGGCTGCCGGAGGCGCATCCCGCCGCGCCCTCGCCGGTGTCGGCGCTGATGAGCGGAGTCATGATCAAGACCGCCATCTACGGGATGGTGCGGGTGATCTACGACCTCATTGGCGGAATGAGCGGCAACGTCCGCTGGGAGTGGGGCATGGTGGTGCTCACGATCGGCGCGGCCACGACGCTCTTCGGCGTGCTCTATGCCCTCATGCAGCACGATCTGAAGCGCCTGCTCGCCTATCACTCGGTCGAGAACATCGGCATCATCCTGCTCGGCCTGGGTATGTCGATGGTGTTCATCGGATTCGGCCACCCGGCGGCGGGCGTGCTCGCCCTGATCGCCGCGCTCTACCACACGCTCAACCACGCCGTATTCAAGGGGCTGCTCTTTCTCGGTGCGGGCTCGATCCTGCACTCCACCGGCCTGCGCGACCTGAACGACATGGGCGGGCTGATCCGCGGCATGCCCCGGACCGCGTTCTATTTCCTGATCGGCGCACTCGCCATCTCGGCGCTGCCCCCCTTGAACGGATTCGTATCTGAGTGGCTGACCTTCCAGGCCGCCCTGCAGGCGACAATCCTTCAGCATGGCGTCGTTCGCAGCCTGCTTCCGCTTTTCGCCGCGACGCTCGCCCTCGCTGGCGCGCTCACCGCGATGTGCTTCGTCAAGGTCTACGGCATAGCCTTTCTCGGCCAGCCGCGCGAGCCGGCCCATCGTTCTCCCCTGCCCCACGCGGGCGACGCGGGCCCGATGGAACGCTACGGCATGGCATGGCTTGCCGCCGGTTGCTTCGTGCTCGGGCTGTTCCCGACTTCGTTCCTCCTGATCCTGAATCGCGTCGGCGTCTCGCTGACCGGACAGGGCCTGTCCGAGCAGGCACTCGCCGGTTCGGGTTGGCTGTGGCTCGTGCCGACGTCGGCGGAGCAGGCGAGCTACTCGCCGGTTATCTTTCTGGTGGTCATCGCGGCGGCAACCCTTCTCGCGTTCCTGCTGGTGCGCCGCTTCTACCACGGCCGCGTGCGCTTCGCCGCTCCCTGGGACTGCGGCTATCCCGAGCAGACCTCGCGAATGCAGGACACCGCGAATTCCTTCGGCCAGCCCATACGACACGTCTTCGGCCCGCTCTACCGCATGGAACGGCACCTGCCCGGTCCCGATGACGCCGAGCCCCGATATACGCTCAAGATCGAAGACCGTCACTGGTACTGGCTGTACCTGCCCGTTGCTCGGGCGGCCGAATTCGTCTCCTCGAAGATCGCGCTCCTGCAGCAGGGCCGGATCAGCATCTACCTGCTATACAGCTTCATCACCCTGATCGCGCTCCTGGTGTTCGTGCGATGAACAGCGCTCCCGGCATCGCATTCCAGATCCTGCAGTCGGTGTTCGTCGTGCTCGCCGCGCCGCTCCTCACGGGCTGGGTGAACCAGTGCCGCGCCTGGCTGCAGAACCGCTCGGCGCCCTCCATCCTGCTGCCTTACTACACGCTCGCGAAGCTGTTCCACAAGGATGCGGTGTTCGCGCACGACGCATCTCCGATTTTCCGCTGGACGCCCTACATCCTTTTCGGCTGCATGTGGCTCGCCGCAGGCATCGTTCCGGTGCTCGCCACGGGCCTGCCCTTCGCGCCCGCCGCGGACATCATCGCACTGGTAGGCGTGTTCGCCCTCGCGCGCATGTTCTCGGCGCTCGCCGCGATGGACATCGGCACTTCGTTCGGGGGATTGGGCGCGCGGCGCGAAATGCTGATCGGCTTTCTCGCAGAGCCGGCGATGCTGATGACGCTGTTCACCGCGGCGTTCATTTCCGGCTCCACCCAGCTCACCACCATCGTCGATACCCTCGCGCACCGCGAGTTCGCTCTTTACCCGAGCCTCGCCTTCGCGGCGGTCGCCTTTCTCATGGTGCTCCTGGCGGAAAACGCCCGCATCCCGATCGACAACCCGACCACGCACCTCGAGCTCACCATGGTGCACGAAGCGCTGATCCTCGAGTACTCGGCGCGTCACCTGGCACTGATCGAGTGGGCGGTCGCGATCAAGCTCTTCGCCTACATGACCATCGGGATCGCGCTGTTCCTGCCCTGGGGCATCGCCGACGCCGGCGACTGGTCGGCGCTTCCGTACGCGTTTGCCGCGCTCGCAGGCAAGCTCGTGCTCGCCGGCGCCGGCCTCGCGCTGATCGAGACGCTGCTCGCGAAGCTGCGCCTCTTCCTCGCCCCCGAATTCCTGTCCACCGCGTTCCTGCTCGCGGTGCTGGGGATGCTGACCCATTTCCTGGTGAAGGGCTGACGTGGGAATGCCGATTCTCGCTCAGCTCGTGAACGTGCTCGCCGCGTTCCTCCTGCTGATCGCGTTCGCAATGCTGTCGCAACGGAGAGTGCTCACGCTGATCCACCTGCTCGCCTGGCAGGGCGCGGCGCTCGCCGCCTCCACGGCCATCGTCGCCTGGTCCACGGGTCAGAATCATCTCTACATTTCGGTCGTGCTGACCGTGCTTTTCAAGGTAATAGTCATTCCGTTGTTGCTGCACTGGCTGATCAACCGCCTGTTCGTGCGCTGGGACATCGAGACCCTGATCAATATTCCGACGACGATGCTGATCGGCATCGGCCTGGTGATCTTCGCCTTCGCGCTGGCCGCGCCGATCTCGCAGATGGCGACCACGCTCACGCGCTCGACGCTGGGGATCGCGCTCGCGAGCGTGCTGCTTTCCTTCCTCATGATGATCGTGCGCCAGAAGGCGGTGCCGCAGGTCATCGGCTTTCTGGCGATGGAAAACGGACTTTTCTTCGCCGCCACCAGCGCCACCTACGGCATGCCGCTGGTGGTTGAGCTGGGCGTGGCGCTCGACGTGCTGGTCGGCACCTTCATCTTCGGCATCTTCTTCTTCCAAATCCGCGAGCGCTTCGACAGCCTCGACATCCGGCATATGGAAAAGCTGAAGGAAGACTAGCTTGGAAATCGCGATCGTTCTCGCCCTCCCGCTTCTCGGCGCGCTGCTGCTCGCCCTCGCCGGCCACCGGGGCTGGGCGCCGGAGCTGAACGCGGCGATGAGCTTCGCGACCTTCTTCGCCGCAATTCTGCTCACGGCCCGAGTGATCGCGGGCGGGCCGATGGTCTGGCTGGAGGAGCAGTTCATCGTGGATCCGTCCAACGTAATTCTGGGGGTGCTGGCGGACCTGCTCAGGGAACAGTTCTTCGTCGATTCGTTCAACGTGTTCCTGGTCGCGCTCACCGCCTTCGTCGGATTCACCACGGCGCTGTTCTCGCGGCCCTACATGCGCACCGAGCAGGACCACGGCCGCGTCAACGCGAAGCGGCTGCGGCTCTATCACAGCATGTACCAGCTGTTTATCTTCACGATGCTGCTGTGCCTGCTCTCGAACAACGTCGGCGTCCTGTGGGTGGCGATGGAAGGCGCGACGCTCTCGACCGTGCTGCTGGTGAGCCTGTACCGCACGCCCGCGAGCCTCGAGGCGGCGTGGAAGTATTTCATTCTGTGTTCGGTCGGCCTCGCGCAGGCCCTGTTCGGCACGATCCTTCTCTACTTCGCGGCGGAGAAAGTCCTCGGTCCGGGCGGCACTTCGCTCCTGTGGACGCACCTTCACCTGGTGCGCGGCCAGCTCGAGCCGACGGTGCTCTCGCTCGCGTTCGTGTTTCTCCTGGTCGGCTACGGCACCAAGGTGGGCCTCGTGCCGCTGCACAACTGGCTGCCCGACGCGCACGCCGAAGGCCCGACGCCGATCTCGGCGGTGCTCTCGGGGCTGCTTCTGAACGTCGCCCTCTACGCGGTAGTCAGAAGCAAAGTTCTCGTTGACGGGGCGCTCGGGCGCAATTTCTCCGGCGGCCTGATGATGGGCTTCGGGCTGCTCTCGGTCGTCGTCGCGGCGTTCTTCCTTTCCCGGCAGCGCGACATCAAGCGCATGTTCGCGTATTCGTCGATCGAGCACATGGGGATCATGACTTTCGCCTTTGGCATGGGCGGCGCGGTGGCGGCGTTCGCGGGCCTCCTGCACATGACCGTGCACTCGCTCACTAAGAGCGCGATCTTCTTCACCGTCGGTCATGCCTCGCAGGCCGCCGGCACGCAAAACATGGACTCGATCCGCGGCCTGATCCATACGAGCCCGACCATAGGCTGGAGCCTCGTGCTAGGAAGCCTCGCTATTCTCGGCATGCCGCCTTTCGGCGTATTCACGAGCGAGTTCATGGTGCTCACCACCGCGATGCACGAGCACTCCTGGGCGACGCCTTTCCTGCTGGTCGCACTCGGGGTCGCCTTTGCGTCCATCTTCGGCAAGGTGCAGCCGATGGTGTTCGGCGAAACCGCGGCGCAGCGGCTGCCCCGCGGGCCCGCGCTCGTGCCCGTGTTCGCGCACCTCGCGATCGTACTGACGCTAGGACTGTACATTCCCCCCTATCTCGTCGGCTGGTATCGCCAGGCGGCGGCGCTGATCGGTTGAGCTCACCCATGCCCCTGAACGAACTTCCGATCGAAGTCGAGCCGCTCGCAGGCGCGATGCCCGCATTTTGTGCCTCGGTTCCAGCCGCGGGATTGCGCGGCCTGTGCGAGCAGGCCCGGGCGCGCAAGGCGCGCCTGGTCGCGCTGTGGGGCAGCGACGAGACCGAGCGCCGCGCCGGCTACGCGCTGCACCTCGCGCTCGGCTTCCCCTCGGGCCTCGTCTGGGTGAGCGTGCCGCTTTCGCGCGAGGACCCGCACTATCCCGGAATCGCAGACATCTATCCCGGTGCAAACCGCATGCAGCGCGCCACGGCCGATCTGCTCGGCATCATCCCTTCCGCGGATGCCGACCGGCGCAAGTGGCTGCGGCACGGGGCCTGGCCCGAGGGCGCGTTTCCCCTGCGCAAGGCCGTCGAGGCCTCAGCCCGCTTCGCTCAAGGCCCGGACCGCTATCCGTTCGTGCCGGTCGAAGGCGAAGGCGTGCACGAGATCCCGGTCGGCCCGGTCCACGCCGGCACGATCGAGCCGGGGCACTTCCGCTTCTCGATCGTCGGCGAAAAGATCCTGCGCCTGGAAGAGCGCCTGGGCTACAAGCACAAGGGCATCGAGAAGCGCTTCGAGGAGATGACGCTCGAAGAAGGCGCGAAGCTCGCGGGCCGGGTTTCCGGCGACTCCACGGTCGCCTATGCCTGGGCATACGCCATGGCGGTCGAAGGCGCCACCGGGACGGAGCCGCCGCGCCGGGCGCTCGCGCTCCGCGGCATCCTGCTCGAGCTCGAGCGCATCGCCAACCACCTCGGCGACCTCGGCTACCTCGGCAACGACGTGTCGCTTTCGTTCGGCTTTTTCCAGTTCTGGCGGCTGAAGGAAGACCTCATGCGGACCCAGGCGCAGCTCTTCGGCCACCGCTACATGATGGACGCCATCGTTCCCGGCGGCGTCGCGAGGGATCTGCCGCGCGCGGCGGGCGAATCCCTG
>DATHJM010000127.1:0-4997 GCA_035489775.1 Burkholderiales bacterium | reverse complement strand
AACTTCCCGGAATCGGCGGCTTGTTCGGCAACCGCGCGCGAAACGTAGTGAAAAAAGAACTGGTCATTCTGATCAAGCCCACCATCATCAAGAACGATGCGGACTGGGAGCAGGACATCACCGCGACCGGTGACCGGCTTCGCGGCATGGGGGGCGGCGCTCCCGCTCCGACGCCAAGGTCTCGGTGATCTACCTTTCCCATTTCGGCCTGCGCGAGCCCCCGTTCGGGATCACTCCCGACACGAGCTTTTTCTACGCGTGCGCGAGCAGCCAGGAAGCGCTGAACACGCTGCTCGTCGCGGTCGCGAACGGCGAGGGATTCATCAAGATCACCGGTGAGGTGGGCACCGGAAAGACGCTTCTGTGCCGCAAATTCCTTGCCACGCTGGACGACAACTGGGTCAGCGCGTATGTCCCCAACCCCAACCTCGAGCCCAAGACGCTGCTGCTCGCGCTCGCCGAGGAAATGAAGGTGAAGCTCGACGGCGGGCTCGACCAGCACCATCTGCTCAAGGCGCTGAACCACGCGCTGCTGGATTTCGCCCGCCAGAAAAGGCGTGTGGTGGTGTGCCTCGACGAGACCCAGGCGATGCCGCTGGAATCGCTCGAGACGCTGCGGCTCCTGACCAATCTCGAAACCGAAAAGCGCAAGCTCGTCCAGGTGATCCTGTTCGGGCAGCCCGAGCTCGATGAGAAACTCGCGCACAGCTCGATCCGGCAACTGCGCCAGCGCATCACTTTTCAGCACCATATGGGCACCCTGACGCGCGAGGAGACCGAGCATTATCTCGCTCACCGGCTCGCGATCGCCGGCTATTCGGGCGATGCGGTGTTCGCGCCCGCAGCGGTCAGGGCGATTTCCCGCGCGAGCCGCGGCGTGCCCCGGCTCATCAACATACTCGCCAACAAGGCGATGATGCTGGCCTACGGCGAGGGCGTGCGCAGAGTGACCGGGTCGCACGCACGCGCGGCGACCGTCGACACGCCCGCTTCGCTCGCGCTGTCGCGCGCCTGGCTCTGGCTTGCGCTCGCCTGCGCGGCGTTTTCGAGCATCGGCTGGATGATCCTGCGATGAGCCTCATCAACAAGATGCTGCGGGATCTGGACAAGCGCAATGCGCCCCAGGGCGGAACCGCGGCGCCTGCCGGGGCACTGTCGCGGCACATGCGTCCGGTGCCTGCGCGCACCTTCGCCTCCGATTTCTTCTGGCGAGCCATGGCCATGACGATGCTGTTCGCCGTCGGCTGGGTCGCGTGGCTCGTCTGGCAGCTCGCGCCGCGCCCGATAGTCACCGAACTCGCCTACCAGTCCCTTCGAGGGAAGGTCTCCGCGCCGGCCGATGCTGCATCGTCGCGCCTCGATCCCGCTCCCGCGCCTCTCGCGGCGCCCCCGCAGCCCGCGGCGCCGGCGTTGCCGGCCGCCTCGAGTCCCGCACGCGCCGATCCGGCACTCGCCCAGGCGACTTTGCCGCAAGCCCAGGCGCCTTTGCCGCAACGCTCGGAAAGGGTGAATGTGGACATGCTGCGGCTGGCGACCGAGTTGACGACCCCCATTCCGCAGCGGAGCTCGAGGGCTTCGCCTTCCCGATCCGCCTCGAAGACTCCCGTTGACGCGGCGAAGACCGTCTCGGCGCGAACGGCTCTCGCCGGCGACCCTGCCGCCGCACCGGGCAAGATCGACCGGCGCTCGAATACTTCGTCGCACTCTCGCGCGGAAAGCGAATTCCGCCGGGCGGTCATCCTCGTGAACCAGGGCCGGATCGCCGAAGGAATGGACGGGTTTCGCAAAGCCTTGCAGATCGATCCGGGACACGAAGCGGCGCGCCAGACCATGGTGGCGCTCCTGCTCGAGGCCAAACGCGTGGACGAGGCCGCCGTTTCCCTCCAGGAGGGCCTCGCGGTCGACACGGGGAACACCGGCTTCGCCATGCTGCTCGCACGCATCATGGTCGAGAGCAACGATATCCCCACCGCGCTTTTCGTGCTGCAAAGGCACCCCGCACCGCCGGACCGCAACCCCGATTTTCACGCATTTGAGGCCGCGCTTTACCAGCGGCTCGATCGTCACAAGGAAGCGATCGAGCAGTATCAGGCCGCGTTGCGCCTTGCGCCGTCGGCGGGCGTCTGGTGGCTGGGGCTGGGGATCTCGCTTCAGGCCGTCGATCGGCCCAAGGATGCACTGGATGCCTTCACGCGCGCGAAATCGTCGGGGAACCTCGCTCCCAATCTTCTCGGTTTCGTCGACCAGCGGCTCAGGCAACTCCAGTAGTTGCTTCCGGTATGCAGGACCGCTATCGCGACGTCTACGATAGTTTCAAATGGGAGGTGCCGGCTCGATTCAACATCGGCACCGCTTGCTGCGGCCGGCACTCACCTGACCGCTCCCGCGTCGCTCTGTATTGGGAGGATGAGGCCGGGTCGACGGCCGAATATACCTTCCGGGATCTGCAGCAGCAGGCCAACCGGCTCTCCAACGCGCTCGCCGGCCTCGGCGTAAAAAGCGGAGACCGGATCGGCATCATCCTGCCGCAGCGCCCGGAAACGGCGATCGCGCACATCGCCTGCTACCAGATGGGCGCCGTGGCGATGCCGCTTTCGATCCTGTTCGGTCCCGAGGCGCTGGAATACCGGCTGCAGGACAGCGAGACGGCGGTGGCGCTGGTCGATCCCGCGTCGCTGCCGAATCTCGCCCAGATTCGCGACAGGCTGCCGCTCTTGAGGCACGTGATCGGTGTCGCCGGGGCGCGGGAATCATGGTTGCAGGCCTGGGAACCCCTCCTCGAGCAAGCTTCGCCGAACTTCACTGCGATCGAAACGGGGGCCGACGACCCGGCGCTGCTCATTTATACGAGTGGTACCACCGGTCCACCCAAGGGAGCGCTTATGGCGCAGCGGGTGCTCCTCGGGAACCTCCCCGGCTTCGTGCATTCGCACGACCTGTTTCCTCGGCCGGGCGACTTGTTCTGGTCGCCCGCAGACTGGGCGTGGACGGGCGGCCTGATGGACGCGCTGCTGCCGTCGCTCTACCACGGCACTCCGCTGCTCGGCTATCGCGGCCGGTTCGATCCCGAGAAGTCTTTCTGGCTGATGCAAAAGTACGGCGTGCGCAACACCTTCCTCTTTCCGACTGCGCTCAAGATGATGATGAAAGCGGTAGCGCAGCCGCGCAAGCGCTACGAGCTTTCGCTGCGCTCCATCATGAGCGCCGGCGAATCACTGGGCGAGACGGTATTCGAATGGAGCCGCGAGGCGCTCGGGGTGACGGTCAACGAGATGTTCGGCCAGACCGAGATCAACTACATCGTCGGCAATTCGCATACGCAGTGGCCGGCCAAGCCCGGGTCGATCGGGCGGCCGTATCCCGGACACAGGGTGGCCTGCATCGACGAGGCGGGCGACGAAGTTCCGGCGGGTAGAGTCGGAGAAGTTGCGGCCTGGGACGAAGACGATCCGGTGTTCTTTCTCGGGTACTGGAAGAATCCGGAGGCGACGAAAAAGAAATACACCGGCAAATGGTGCCGCACCGGGGATCTCGCGAAGCGCGACGAGGACGGCGATTTCTGGTACCAGGGCCGCGCCGATGACGTGTTCAAGAGCGCCGGGTACCGCATCGGCCCCTCGGAGATCGAGAACTGCCTGGTGAAGCACCCGGCGGTGGCGAACGCCGCGGTCGTGGGCAGTCCCGATCCCGAGCGCACCCACATCGTGAAGGCATTCATCGTTCTCGCACCGGGCTACGAGGCTTCGCCCGCGCTGGAAGCCGAGCTGCAGGAGCACGTGCGCGGCAAGCTAGCGCCTTACGAATACCCCAAGGAGATCGAATTCCTCGACAGCCTGCCGATGACCACCACCGGAAAAGTGCAGCGCCGGGTGCTGCGGCTGCGCGAGGAGGAGCGGAAGAAGCAGCGGCATTGACCCGCGGCATCCCATTGCCTATGCTCGACCGATAGTCCCTCTCCACGATGCAGGCGCAAATGAAACTCCATACATTCTTCCGCTCCTCCGCATCTTTCCGCGTGCGCATTGCGATGAACTACAAAGGGCTCGAATACGAGCCCGCGATAGTGAGCCTGCCGAAGGCGGAGCACCTCGAAGCGAAATACAAATCTGTCAATTCGCAAGGCCTGGTCCCGGCGCTCGAGGATGCGGGGCGAATTCTCACCCAGTCACTCGCGATCATCGAATATCTCGACGAGGTGCATCCCGGGCCGAAGTTGCTGCCCGCCGATCCCCTCGACCGGGCGTATGTGCGCGCTTTTTCGCAGATCGTCGCCTGCGAGATCCACCCGCTCAACAACCTGCGCACGCTGAAATACATCCGCAGCGCCTACAAGCTCGACGAGGAGGGCGTCAATACCTGGTACCGCCACTGGATCGCCGAGGGCTTCCGGATGCTGGAGTCGTTCCTCGCAGAGAACAGGAAGCACGGGAAATACTGTTTCCGCGAGCAGGTGACGATGGCCGATTGCTGCCTCGTGCCGCAGGTGTTCAACGCGCAGCGCTACAACTGCGACCTGAAGCCATATCCGGCTGTGATGCGGATTCACGAAGCGTGCATGAAACTCGACGCCTTCGTCCTGGCTCAACCCTCAAAACAACCCGACGCAGCCTGAGGAGCGTGGCGGTGCCGACTGGCTGCCGCGCCGGCGTTGTGTCAGCGCGCCGGGCGGCGCGCGCCAATCAGTTCGCGCGCATCGCCGGTCCGGCGCTCGCGCCGGTCGGACTGGGCCCGCTTTTGCGCTGCGGCGGGCGCTGCCGCGCCGACCAGCTCGGGCGCATCGCCGGTCCGGTGCTCGCGCCGGTCGGGCTGGGTCCGCCTTTGCGTTGTGGCGGGCGGCGCTTCGCCGAACAAATTGCGGTTTCGCGGGAGCAGGCGATCGAATTCCGCCCTGACCACCGCATAGCACTCGCAGACGTGCGCTTCCAGTTTTTTTCGATCCGGCACGATGATGCAACCGCGATCGTATTTGATCATCCCGGCCTTCTGCATTTTTTCGA
>DATHJM010000126.1:0-3401 GCA_035489775.1 Burkholderiales bacterium | reverse complement strand
AGTCGAAGAAGTCGGAGTGGACGATCTCGGTGACCTTGGGAAGGCTGGCCCCGATGCTCCTGCGCCCGACGACGAGCACGGACTCCACCCGCGGGTCGGCGAGACACTCGATGAGCGCGCTCGCCCCGAGCATGCCGGTGGCTCCGAAAAGGGCGACTCTCATGCCGCGTCCGCCCCGGGCTGGACGTTCGCCGCGATCCAGTCGGCGATGTAATCCATCCCCAGCGGCCGGTTATCCACCTGGCAATGCTCAGCCCCGCCCTCTTCAGCGGTGAAGATCTTGAGCGCCTTCTTCCCTGTCGTAAGCGCGGCGTAGAGCGTGTGCGCCGCTTCCACGGGCACGACGCGGTCGTTTTCCCCGTGCGTGACGAGCACCGGGCAGGTGATTTTGTCGGCGACGCCCGCCAGAGAAAACTCCTTTGCGCGCTCGAGCGCAGCCTCCGGGTCGTCCAGGCCGAGGATCCACTGGAACTGGAAATTCGATTGCGCGCTGTTCTTCGGGTCGGCCTTCAGCTGCTCCCTGATCTTCGACTGCCAGGCGTGCAGGTCCCAATGCAGCGCGCCCAGGCACACGCAAGCCGCGTAGCGGCGCTCGAACGCGGCGATCCGCGGCGCGTAATAGCCGCCGAAGCTGTAGCCCATGATCACGACTTTCTTCGGATCGACGTCGGCGCGCCTGGCCACGAACTCGTACGCGGCGGTGCCCGGCACTTCGTAGTCGTGGCGCGCATGGATCTTGCGCAGGCGCAGCGCTTCGCCCTGTCCCGGCCCGTCGATCGCGAGCGTATTCATTCCGCGCCGCGCGAATTCGAGGCCCGCAAAGAGCACGCTCATCTCCTTGCAGTTGTCCATGCCGTCGAAGAGCACAACCGTGGGCGCGCGCCCCGTGTTGCCCTGCGCCTTCATGAAGTACGCCGGCAGCGTCTTGCTCTCGTACGGGACTTCGACGAACTCGATGTTCCGGTGCCGGCGCTTCAGGCCCTCCCGGTAGCAGCGCAGCGCCTTCCTGTAGATGTCGAGCTTCCTCTCGCCCGGCGGGACGAAGCGCTCGCCCGTGTAGTAGTAGTTGCCCGCGCGCAGGTAGTGGTTTCCGGCGGTGAAGTCGCGGCCCTCGGCCGCGGCGGCGTCGGCGAGCTTCTCGTTCTTCTCGGCCATCGCGCACCACTCCTGCCACCATGCGTCGGGATCGTCCATGCCGCGCGCGGCCAGGCGCTCGCCGATGCGGTCGATCTCCCCGATCGCGACCGCGCCGCAGGGCGCCATGCCCTTGCACACGAGGGTCGCGTTCGACCACATGAAATTGCCGGGAAAATGATCGATCCAGCTGCTGCCCGGGGACATCAGGCCTCCGCGTTTCGTGTCTTCGCGCGCAAGCATACAATAGTGCGTTGCTGCCACCCGGGCTTCGAGCGGATGGAATCCATAATTGCTTGCAAAACCTGTGGCCTGCTGCAGCGTATCGAGGCGCTGAAACCGGGCGCTGCGGCGGAGTGTTTCCGCTGCGGCTCCGTCATCGGCAAGCACCCGGCCGACAGCCTTGGGCGCACCGCGGCGTTCTCGCTGGCTGCGCTGATCCTGTTCGTGCCGGCCAACATCTATCCGATTTTGCTCATGGATTTCTATGGGGCGTATTCGGAAAGCACCGTGTGGGACGGGTGCGTAACACTGTATCAGGACGGTCAGTGGCCGGTCGCGACGATTGTCTTTCTCGCCAGCATCGTGGTCCCGCTCCTCAAACTCCTCGGGCTTTTCTTTCTGGTCGTCGTGACGAAATTCAGGCCTGCGTTCTGGCGACCGGAGCGCACCTGGATTTACAAGACCATCGACGTGATCGGTCCGTGGGCGATGCTCGATGTGTTCCTCCTGGCAATACTCGTGGCCCTGGTGAAGCTGGGACAGCTTGCCACGGTGCTGCCGGGCCGCGGGCTCGTCGCGTTCACCGCCATGGTGGTGTTCACCATTCTGGCTTCGGCGAGTTTTGACCCGACCTCGATCTGGGAAAAAACGGAGAAAAAACCATGACCGATTCGCAGAAGGATTCCGAGGCCGACGACAAACTGCCCCGGGCGAAAGTGAAGCGACACCGGTGGAGCTTTCCGGTCATGTGGGTCGTTCCCCTGGTTGCCGCACTGGTGGCGGGTTATCTCGTCTATGACCAATCCCGGGAGTTCGGTCCGAAGATCACGATCCGATTCAAGGACGGCACCGGCCTCAAGGCCGGCCGAACGCCGATCCAATACAACGGTGTGCGGGTCGGCGAGGTGAAGGGGGTGAAGCTGAGCGACGACCTGCGCGACGTGGTGGTCGAGGCGCGCATGCTGCGCTCCGCGGCCCCGATTGCCAGGGAAGGGTCGGTGTTCTGGATCGTGCGTCTCGGAACGGAGCTTCAGGACATCTCCAACCTGGGAACGGTCATTACCGGCGCGTACATTCAGGTATTGCCGGGCGCGGGCGAGCCCAAATCGGATTTCGTCGGCATGGAAGGCACGCAGGCGGCGTTGGAGCCCGAGGGGCTGCAGGTCGTTCTGCACACCAAGCGCCTCGGATCCTTGAAACCGAGCTCGCCGGTTTACTATCGAGGCATCGAGGTGGGTGCGGTACGGGCTGTCCAACTCAGCGCCGATGCGACCGCGGCGGAAATCCACGTGCTGATCAAACCGCGGTTTGTGAAACTGGTGCGCAGCGGCTCGAAGTTCTGGAATTCAAGCGGAGCGGACGTGAAGTTCGGTTTGTTCAGCGGCCTGGAAATCAACGTGGAGTCGCTGAAATCGCTGGTGGGAGGGGGAATCGTCTTCGCCACCCCGAACGATCCGAAAGCCAGGCAGGTGAGGAACGGGACGGCATTCTTCCTCTACGACCAGCCGGACAAGGATTGGCTGGAATGGGCGCCGCGGATTTCGATTCCACCAGAGGAGAGTTCTAAAAGACAAGGGAAGCAGAAGAAATAGAGAGTCAGAGTGGAGGGTATAGAGGATTTCAGGTTGTTTCTGCAGGGCGTGTCGATAGGGGGCGATCATGAAGAAAATACTGGCGGCATTGCTGTGTTCCTGGTGCGCTTTCGTTTGGGCTCAAACGGCCGAGGAACTGCTCAACGACGGGAAGAACACCGAAAACGTCACTACGTTCGGCATGGGCTACGACCTGAAGATGTACAGCCCGCTCAAGCAGATCAACAAGTCCAACGTCAGGCGCCTGGTTCCGATCTGGAACTTCAGCCTGACAAACGACATGGGCGAGCACTCGCAGCCCACGATTTACAACGGCGTCATGTACGTGGTCAACGGCAACTGGACGTTTGCCATCGACGTGGCGACCGGCAGGCAGATCTGGCGAACGCCCGTTCAATACGATCGAGGGGCGCTGCGCGTCGCGACCAGCGGGGCGCTCATGAGAGGCCCGGC
>DATHJM010000125.1:0-2822 GCA_035489775.1 Burkholderiales bacterium | reverse complement strand
CGGTCGCCGTGCTGTCGTAGCCGTTCGGCTCAACGCCTCCTCAACCTCCCGGGATCGATCGGCTTCAGCGCCCAAGCTGACGCCGGCCCGACGCGCCGCATCCAGAGGACAACGGGTCGCGTTGGCGTGAGCGCGGTGCCGGAGATCTCCAGACGTCTCGGACTCGAATCGCATGACTAGACAGACCTGTACAGATAATCTATATTTCTCATGGTCAAGGCAGCAATGAACCATTTCTAGACAGGCCTGTCTATGAAAGCTATGGACATGCGCGATGCGAAACACAGTAAGCCGACCTCACGTCTCGCCAGCACGCGAGAGCGGATCGATCGGTCCGCCTACGAGCTCTTTTCCCGCCACGGCATCCGGAGCGTGGGAGTCGATACCGTCAGCGCGCGTTCCGGCGTGGCGAAGATGACGCTGTATAAACACTATCCCTCCAAGAGCGCTCTCGCGCTTGCTTTCCTGCGCCGCCGTGAGGAGCTTTGGACGCGCTCCTGGCTGCAACAGGAGGTGGAACGCCGCGCGCGTACACCAGCCGGGCGGCTCCTTGCCGCCTTCGACGTGTTCGACCAATGGTTTCGGCGGCCGAACTTCGAGGGCTGCTCGTTTATCAAAGCGCTGCTCGAGCACAGCGACAAGGGCCATCCCGTCCGAAAGGCTGCGAAAGCCAACCTCGCGACGATTCGCGCGTTCCTGAGACAGCTGGCGAAGGAAGGAGGCGTTCGCGGGGCAGACGCGTTCGCACGACAGTGGCAGATGGTAATGATGGGATCCATCGTCGCCGCCAGCGCCGGTGACAAGGACGCGGCGCGGCGGGGAAAGGAGATGGGGTTGCTGCTCCTGGCTCGTGAGGGTATTGCGTAAATATGCAGCGCTCGCGCAAGTCGCGGAAGCGGTGAAGCAATCCTCCTGAGACAGTTCTTGATCGTGGAAGAGAAGTCATGTCGGACATGACAGCCGGGATGCTCGAACCGCGGACCCGTGCCGCGCTCCTCGACAGCCAGCGCCGGGTGCTCGAGCGGATCGCGCGTGGTGCGCCGCTGGCAGAGATTCTAGAAACCCTGGTCACGCTGATCGAGGAGCAAGCCCAGGGCATGCGCTGCGCAGTGCTGCTCGCGAATCCGGAGCGCGAGCGCTTGAGGTTCGCCGCCGCACCGAGCATTCCCGAGGATTACAAGGCGGGCATCGAGCCCTTCCTGCGCATTGCGCCGAACATGGGTTCGTGCGGCACCGCCGCGTTCCTGCGCGAGCCGGTTTATACGAGCGACACCGCGTGCGATGTGCTATGGAAGGATTGCGGCCACATTGCGGTCCGCAACGGTCTGCGCGCGATCTGGTCGACGCCGATTCTTTCCGACGACGGCGCGGTGCTCGGGACGTTCGCCATGTATTACGGCGAGCCGCGCCTGCCTTTGGCCGAGCACATCCAGCTCATCGACATGGCGACGCAGATGGTGCGCGTCGCGATTCAGCGCACGCAAGCCGAGGAGCGGCTGCGGGCGAGCGAGGAGAAGCTCCGTTTGATCGCGGAGAATGCGCGCGACCTTTTCGTCCTCGTCGACTCCACGGGCACCAGGAATGCCGGCCTCGCCGGTTCCGACGCGAAAGAGCGCGCGCCCGAGTCGCTTTCTTCCCAGGAAAAACGAGTGCTCGCGCTCGTCGCGGAAGGCAAGACCAACAAGGAAATAGCCGCCGCGCTCGGATTGAGCGACAAGACGGTGAAGAACTATCTGAGCCGCGTTTTCGAGAAGCTGCAGGTCGGCCGCCGGGCCCATGCGGCGGCGATTTACCGCCAGAGCAATCCGGAATAGGGCCGTTCGGCCCTATCAGCGTCAGGGCCACGCGCCCCTACCGCGCGCGCGATTCTCCGTATAAATTAGCCCGTCGCCCGCTTGACCGCATTTTCACGCGCGATTCGCGCCTTTTTTTCAGCTGTGCGAGATCCACAACCCGCGCCTTTACCACCATGCCAAGCGCCTAATTGGTTGTCGGGCCAGGTACACGTATCAATGACAATCGACTTCGAGAAACATCTCCGCGAGACGCAACGCCTGACCCATATCGGGAGCTGGGAATGGGACATGGCGAGCGATACCCTCATCTGGACCGAAGAGCACTATCGAATTTTTGGTCTGGCGCCGGAACAATTCACGCCCACTTTTCGAAATGCAATCAGGTATGTTCATGCCGATGACGTATCACGCATAGAAGAAGCGGTCGCGCGATGCGTCTCCAGCGGCGTCGCGTTCAGCTGCGAGTATCGCGTGCTGCGCGCCGATGGAACCGTGCGAACCGTCTTTGCGCGGGGAACCCGGACGGAAGACGCCGGTGGCGTCTCCACGCTTTATGGAACCGTCCAGGACATCACGGAACGCAAACGGGCGGAAGACGAATCGGTCGCTCTCGACCTCTCCCCGCAGGAGCGGCGCGCGCTCGCTCTCGTCGCGCAAGGCAAGACCAACAAGGAAATCGCGGCCGCGATGAAGCTCTCGCCGAAAACGGTCAAGAACTACCTGAGCCGTGTTTTCGAGAAGCTGCAGGTCGCTGGGCGTGCCGAAGCGGTTTCGCGGATGCTGCGCGGCAAGCATAAATAGGCCCTCACTGCCGGGTGTGAGGGCCTATTGGCCCTAGGCACCTGTGTGCCCTCCCGTACATACGTAGGCCCTCACTGCCGGGTGTGAGGGCCGATTGGCCCTAGCCTCCTGTGTGCCCTCCCGTACATACCCCCCCGGTAAACAAGCGGACACTACAGGCGTAGGGGAATAGCGACCATTCCCCGACCGAGCCGGTAGCGATTGAAGCCCGGCGGCATCGTGGTC